>CAZVAN010000007.1:0-2342 GCA_964625245.1 uncultured Candidatus Saccharibacteria bacterium
CTGGCCTCGAACTGTTCCGACCTGTTTTTTAAGAACTTGGGCCAAGTATCCGCGCCTGGGATAAGTTCTTTAAGCGCCGCCATCATCTGGCAACCGTTACAGACTCCCAGGCTAAAAGTATCCTCTCTATTAAAGAATTCGCTAAATTGGCTGCGCAGCTCCTGATGAAACAAAATAGTCTTTGCCCAGCCCTCGCCGGCGCCCAGAACATCGCCATAGGAAAAACCACCACAGGCCACCAGTCCGGAAAAGTCACTTAGTGATGTCTTGCGCGAAATTAAATCGTTCAGATGTACATCAATACTAGTAAAGCCAGCCCTGTCAAAAGCGGCCGCCATTTCTATGTGTCCATTTACGCCTTGTTCGCGCAAAATTGCTACCCTAGGCCGCTTTTGATGGCGCCGCTGGGCAGCTTTACCTACGACAAGTGCGGTCAAACCAGGATTTTTCTCGTCGAGTAGCACGGCAAGTTCCTCATCGGCACAGTCCGGATTATCGCGAAGCCTTTGCAATTGATAACTCGTCTGGGTCCACCATGTCTCCAGCTGAGAACGGCTATTTTTATAAACTAGGTTTCTGTCATCAGAAATTGAAATTGTTTGGCTTTTTAACGGCTGGCCAATTGGCTGGACATAATTGCCAAACTTTTGACGTAGAGCTCGCAAAACCGAACTTTCATCCGTTTTTCTTACTTGAATAACAGCGCCAAGCTCCTCGTTAAATAGCCGCTTCACCGTAGTACCCGGAAGACTACCAATGTTGATTTTTAAACCGCAACGTCCGGCAAAAGCCATTTCGCATAAAGTTGTGAACAGACCACCGTCAGACCTGTCATGATATGCCAAAATCTTGCCCGAGCGTTTGAGCTTGTGTATTTCATCAAAAAAAATGACGAGTAATTGCGGTTCGATATCAGGGACTTCGTTTCCGGTTTGATTATAAACTTGGGCAAGGGCCGAACCGCCGAGCCTGTTCTTGGCCTGGCCTAGGTCAATCAAAATCAATGACGAGTCAACGCTGGTGTCAAGCTCTGGTGTCAATGTATTGAGCACCTTATTAACCGGTGAAAAAGCACTTATTACAAGCGATAGTGGAGCAGTGACGCTTTTTTGCTGCTTATTTTCCTGCCAGACGGTTCGCATACTCAGCGAGTCTTTGCCGACGGGGATGGTCAACCCAAGGTGGGGACAAAAGTCTTCACCCACAGCCTCCACCGTTCTAAATAACTTTTCGTCTTCGCCTTCAAAGCCGGCAGCCGCCATCCAATTGGCGGAAAGCTTAATATCAGATAATTTCTGGACATCAGCTGCCGCGATATTCGTAACGGCTTCGCCGATAGCCATGCGCGCCGAGGCTGGTGCATTGATAACGGCTAAAGGACTTTTTTCTCCCATAGTCATGGCCTCGCCAATATTTGAGTCAAAAGCGGCGGCAGTAACCGCTACATCGCTGATCGGAACCTGCCAGGGTCCAACCATCTGATCGCGAACTACCAGGCCGCCAACCGTTCGGTCGCCTATGGTGATAAGAAATTTCTTACTGCCTACGGCCGGAAGTTTTAATACACGCTCAGCTGCATCGTTAATTTTGGTTGTTTTTAGACTAATAGGCTCTAGAGAAGAGGAGCTTGTCTGAACGTGGCGGGTCATCTTAGGCGGCTTGCCGAAGAGTACAGACATTGGCAGGTTGATGGGTTTGTTGCTAAATAGTCTATCACTGACAATAAGATTCGGACTCTTAGTGGTAGCCCCGACAACCGCAAATGGACACCTCTCGCGCTCACAGATTTCCTTGAATAGTCTCAGGTTCTCTTTTGCAACCCCAAGAACGTAGCGTTCCTGGGCTTCGTTGCACCAAATCTCAAGTGGCGATAGACCCGACTCAGCGCTGGGAATATCACGGAGTTCAATTTTTGCACCGCGCCCGGAATCGTGTACCAGCTCCGGTAGGGCGTTGGATAAACCTCCCGCTCCTACATCGTGAATCGAGATTATTGGATTCGCTTTGCCAAGCCCCCAGCAGCGGTCAATAACTTCCTGGGCTCGGCGTTCAATCTCAGCGTTGGCTCGCTGAACGGAGGCAAAATCCAAATCCTCGGCGCTGGTGCCAGCTTGCATACTGGAGGCTGCGCCGCCGCCCAATCCAATAAGCATAGCCGGTCCTCCCAGAACAATCAGCTGGCTGTCAACGGGCATCTTTTGCTTTTTAACGTGCTCACCACGTATGTTGCCTAAGCCTCCGGCGATCATAATTGGTTTATGGTAGCCCCAGACAGTGCCATTGACTGCTTGTTCGTACGTCCGGAAGTATCCGGCCAGATTGGGCCGGCCAAATTCATTAAC
>CAZVAN010000007.1:2442-30600 GCA_964625245.1 uncultured Candidatus Saccharibacteria bacterium
AGACTCTTAGGTTGTTTTTTGCCGTCAATAATAAAGTCGGCGTTAAATATTTTATGCCGGCAATGTTCGCTGTTGACCTGGGCGAACATCATTAACTCGACATCTGTGGGGTTGCGCCTAAGACCCATATAGGCCTGATATAGGTATGCAAGTTCATCGCCAGCAAGAGCTAGCCCTAGATCCTTGTTAGCCTTGGCTAGCGTCTTTGTTCCACCTTTTAATACATCAATTGTTAGAAGTGCTTTAGGTGAAGTTTCCGCAAATAAAATAGCCGCTTCGCTCGTGGCCACAAGCACACTCTCGGTCATACGATCATGCAAAATACCGGCAATCACAGAACGCTTTATAGGGCCGGTGGCCTGCACGTAATAAGCGATGCCGCGTTCAATACGGTTAATGCTTTTAAGGCCGGAGTTTTTAGCGATATCGGTAGCTTTTGACGACCAAGGCGAAATTGTACCGGGCCTGGGCACCGCCAAAAAGAGTTCTCCCTGGTCAGTCCCATTGAAAGGTGAATCATAGCTCAGCAGTTCAGCTAAACGGTCATCTTCTTTAGCGGAGATTTTCCCGGGAGTATCGATAAAGTGGATATAGCGAGCATCCACTGAGCCGATCTGTTTGCTGACTCGTTTGAGCTGCTTTAGCAACTTACTTTTTCTAAAATCTGATAGTGCGGCCGCACCTTGGCGCACCAGCACTAGCGTACCCCCAATGTATCACCCTTAAAAGTAAGTCCTTTAGGCCCGATAACCAGTTGTTTGGATCCCGCTTCAACCCGGCCGGCCACTAAGGCCTTGAGCTTGTGATCCGCTGCTGCTTTAATCACTTTCTGAACCTCGAGCTCTGGCACATATATTGCAAAACCTGCACCCATATTAAAATTCCCGTACATTTCGGCGGCGTCTACGCCGGATTTTTGCTGCATGAACTTAAACTCATCTTGCGGGTCTGGAATCATATCTATCACATAGCTAAATTCTTTAACGGAGCGCATCAATTTGCGCCAACCGTGGCCGGTAATATTTACCATGTAATGTATATCGACATCTGACTCTAAAAGGTCACGGACCAGCCCAACATATAGATGAGTTGGCGTGAGGATGGCTTCGCCGAATAGTCGTCCGTCTGGCAGTTTTGTCGCGTAAATAGCAGCTGCCTTTTCGGCCATGCTCCGCACAAAAGTAATGCCGTTGGCGTGGATACCGCTGCTCTCAATCAGCACAATCACGTCGCCAGACGCCAGCTTGTCGCCCAGAACCAGTCGATCTTTAGGGTTAATTATGCCTATGGCTGAACCACCCAAGTCAATTGTGCCTGGTTCAATAACGCCTTTTAGAGTTGGTGTTTCGCCGCCGCCCCAGGTTGCCCCGACTTTTTTGCAGGCGGCAGCCCAGCCATTTATAAGATCTCTCGCCCGAGGCTCGTCGCGCATCCAATTAGAGTCGCCGATGGCAAAGTAGGCGTTTATCACTTGCGGCAGCGCGCCAACCACAATTAGGTCGTTCACAACCATGGCTATGGTGTCTTGGGCAATAGAGTCGTAGTACGTTTTGCCTGTGACTTTCCGCATAGCGTCGGCTATCAGATTTTTGGTGCCAAGACCTTCAATTACTAGCGCCCTACAAGCATCCGCTTCTTCCCAGACATATGCCGATTCGCCGCGGCTGGCAGCTACTTCACGGGCTCCAAATACTTTCAAGCTAGAAGCTGTAGCTTGAGCGCTCTTTTGAGCTAGTACCTTAATTGGGTCCATAGCGCTGTAATCAACTCCTGAGCTAGTGTAGGTTGGTTTTTTGCTCACGCGACATGCTCCCCGTCTTTATTTTATCCAGAACGAACGCCACTCTGTCTCTCAAATTCACAGCCGGCACCCGCACAGGTTTCATGCCAAATTCTGCGTAGGCCTCGGTCAATAGTTTGTGTAAATGTTTGCCAAAATCTCGGTCTTCAGTGCGCGCATAATCATCTTGATAAGTTGACAGGGGGTCCAGAAGAAATACGCTTTTGTAATGAGACGCTCTCATGAGCTCGTTTACCCAATCCGCGATATCAAAACCATAATGCCGCATGTAGGCCAGCGTATCTTGCATACCTCGATCAAAGAACGTGAGTACAGCTTTATTATTAGTGGTCTCAACTTTTTCTTTCAAGCGCGCGACATCTTCTTGGAAGTGTTTTTCGTCAGCCCGAAGGCTCTCTACAGGTATTCCTTTTCCCAAAGCTTCGTCAATAAGAGTCCGGGCCGCTTCGGGGAGAGTCTTGTGTCCCTGCTTTTGTAGTTCAGCAAGCAACGAAGTTTTGCCCGTAGATGGACCCCCGGTTATGACATACCAATTGTTAGACACGGCCGGCCCCTTCAAAGGCTTCTGGCACCAAGAGATGGCCGATATTTTGCCAAGCCTGATTGGAGTTGTCTGAAGGAACATGCACAAATTCTACTCCAGCATTTTTGGCCATCTGACCGTCCTTTTTTATGTCATCGCCAACATATGTTATGCGTTCCCTGGACCACCAATAAGATTCGGCGTCTTGATTAACTAGCGATCCAAGCTCAAAGCGCTCTAACCATTGCTGATGGACCCAGTCAATTAGTAAACGACTGGGTTTGACGCACATTGGACCCGGTAGAATTTCGGTGAGCGGCCGCATATCATCGTCGGTCACGGCAATGTCCGGATGTGACAATTCGTGTATATTGAAAAATCGATCTATTGCTGCGTTGTGTCCGGAAGTAATAATTGCCGTACTAACTCCAGTAACAGAACTTAGCAGACTCCAGATTTCAGGCATACCATCAACCGTCGATGGCCATAGACGGCCATCTGGCAGCCGCCGGCCAAATTGTGGTAATAGAATAGCCATTTTTGCTTCAACTAAATCTTCTGTTCTCTGTGGTCTGAGCTGAACACTGAGATTTGGGCTTAGTTCAGTGATAATTTCACCCGGTGCGCGGTTGTGCAGCCCGCCGCTTTTTAGGTATCTGCCTAGAGCATCGCGGCCCAGCACCTGATAAATTGCGGTTTCATAAGCTTCCTCAACTGTTTTCCCGCCGGGCAATGGCTCTGACGTCAGAGCAACCGTATTATCAAAATCACTGGCCAGTAGACTCTCCCGGTCAAATGCCTCAAGAAGCGATGGTTCAGCCATGAGTTTCCTCTAAGTACTTCTCCCAACCTTGCTCCTGCAATTTAGTATCGGCCGAGGTCACACTGTCCCGTTGCTTAGCTCGGTAAGATTCGTAACTAGCGGCCAGCTTTTGGTCACTAAGGCCCAATATCTCTACGGCTAAAAGAGCGGCGTTCCGTGCACCGTTTTCAGGCATTGTAGCCAAGGGGATTCCCGGCGGCATTTTGATATTTGACCAGAAGGCTTCGTGGCCATGATGGCTCCGCCTAATGGGCACCGCGATCACGGGCAGGGGAGTATGCGAAGCCGTCATTCCCGGTAAGTGAGCAGAGCCACCGGCACCGGCAATTATGACCTTTAGACCGCGTTTCTGGGCCCCGGCAGCATATTCACTCATAGCGTCCGGCGTACGGTGGGCCGAAACTACACGCACCTCGCAGGGTACATTAAACTCCTCAAGCAGCTTAGCTGCCTCGCTCATTATGTCCAGATCGGAGTCCGACCCCATTATTATTCCAACTATTGGCTTCCTCACATCAGTCTCCTCATATACTTAGCTGTTTTCTGGCCAATCGGGCCCGCTTTCTGACTTCGGCCAGACTTTTACCAGTGGCAGTTATGTGGCCCATCTTCCGGTCAACTTTAGTCGGAAACTTACCATAAATATGTACATTAACGGAAGGCTCGCTTAGGGCTGTCTTTAGTCCGGTTAATCTCGTCGGCCCGTTTTTCTCCCCTAAAATATTAACCATCACGGCAGCTGGGGCAGCCATACTGACATCTCCTAAAGGCAATCCGGCTATGGCCCGGATGTGCTGTTCGAACTGTGAAGTGCGACTAGCCTCAATGGTGTAGTGGCCGGAATTATGAACCCTTGGAGCAATCTCATTTATGAGCACCTGGCCATCGTTGGTCAGAAACATTTCAATTGTAAATACTCCGGCACCATCAAGCAATTTAATGGTTTTGAGGGCCATTTTTTGAGCCGTTTGCTGCTGTTTTTGCGAGATCCTGGCCGGAGCTAGTACCTCTATGCAAATATTACGCTGGTGAATTGTCTCGACCACGGGATAGATAGCGGTGTTCCCGCCGGTACTTTTAGCGACACTCACGGCCAGCTCTTTGTCAAAGTTTATGTATGCCTCAGCGTAGAGCGCCTGGCCAGCAAACGTTTTAAGAGCTTTTGCTAAATCCGAATTATTTCTTACAAGCATATTGCCTCGGCCATCGTAGGCACCGTGGCGACTTTTTATTAGCATTTTGCCGCCAAAATCGTCCAGCGCTTTCATTGCCGATGCTTTATTATCAATTTTCATGAAAGGAGCAACCGGTAGGCTGGCGTTTCTTAAGAACTTTTTCTGCAGGAACTTGTCCTGGATCAGCTTTATGGTCTTAGGTGCAGGATTAATCTGCGCTCCTCGGCTAGCCAGCATATCCAAGGTTTTAGTGTCCAAATGCTCAATTTCAACGGTTATATAGTCCGATTGTTCAGCCAGTTTAGCTAGGGCGGAAGGGTCGTATAAGTCGGCCACTAGTTCCTCGGCTCCGACCTGGGCCGCCGGGCTATTGGGAGTAGGGTTTATCACCACCACTCTGAAGCCAAGAGGCAGTGCCGCCAGAGTAAGCATGCGGCCGAGTTGACCGCCTCCAACTATGCCAATCGTCTCACGGTCTTCCATAGAGTAATGATACCGTAACCTTGTGTTTTTCGATGCATTATCTAACAATGGAGTTAAAGATATGGGCAACAAGATAATATCGTCTACGGATTTTCATTTTCCAGGCCAAGCAAGTGTTCACCACGGCAAGGTCCGCGACGTATATGATTTCAGCGACAGCTTGATGCTTATAGCGACCGACCGCTATTCTGCTTTTGACCGTAACCTGGCACTTGTTTCGCATAAAGGTGAGCTACTGACAGCAATTAGCCGATGGTGGTTTGAGCAAACCGCACCGATTATCAACAACCATATCAAAAGCTATCCGGACCCTAACGTGGTGTGGTGCAAAAAATATAAAGTCCTGCCTATAGAGATGGTTGTTCGCGGTTACATTACCGGTGTTACTAACACCTCGTTGTGGCACAATTACAACCAAGGCCAGCGCGACTTCGGAAATTTTACTCTGCCAGAAGGTCTCCACAAAAACCAAAAGCTGCCAACTCCGGTCTTAACCCCGACCACCAAGTTTGAAGAGCACGACCGCCCGCTATCACCCCAAGAAGCTGTAGACGAGGGCCTGGTGGATGCTAAGTTATGGCAAGATGTCCAAGCCGTTGCCCTTAAACTATTCAGATTCGGCCAAAAAACGGCTGCTTCTAGGGGTCTAATCCTGGTTGATACTAAATATGAATTTGGGTTGGATGAAAAGAACAATTTAGTGCTGATAGACGAGATCCACACACCCGACTCATCACGTTATTGGCGCCAGGATAATTACCAAGCTCAAATTAATAAAGGCCAAGAGCCAGACAATTATGACAAAGAATTCCTGCGTCTTTGGTTCAAGGCTCGGTTTGACCCATATAAAGATAAAGCGGCGCCCAAACCCTCCACTAGTGTGATTAACGAGCTAGCCAACCGATATGTATATATCTACGAACATCTAACGGGCCAAAAATTTACGCCAAGTGGTGAGGAGCCGCTTGGCAGAATTGAAGCCAATGTTCTGAGAGCGTTGGAAAGTCGATGAATAAACTCAAGCCCATTACGCTACCTGGGCCGGGCAGTGACCGCTTCAGCTCAATTGACCCGCTGGACAGCCGCTACTACGACCCGGATGTAGCCAGGCATCTGTCGGAGCGCAGCCGCATAGCCTATCAAGCGCACGTTGAGGCGGCTTTAGGCTACACGCTGGCTGATTTTGGAATATGCAGCCCCGAGGTAGCCAAAAAAATTGAAGCGGCCACAAAAAAAGTCACGGTTGAAGCCGTTTACGAGGAAGAACAGACTACCAGGCATGATATTAAAGCCTTAGTTAACTGTATTAAAGCTAACCTACCTAGTGACGCTCAGCCCTATGTGCATTTTGGGGCTACCTCTTATGACATAGTCACCAGCGCAACTAGTCTTCAGTTCAGAGCGGCTACTGCCGAGCTGATCGTGCCTCGGCTTGAAGAACTCATTACAACTCTGCTAGTTCTAACTAAAAACTATGCCAAAGTCCCTCAAATTGGCCGAACGCACGGTCAACACGCTGTACCGGTTACTTTCGGCTTTGCTATGGCCGAGTACGTCAGCCGACTAGGTAATAGCCTACAGGCCATAAAGGACTTAAGCGCTAGTCTACCAGGAAAGTTTTCGGGGGCGGTGGGTGCATATAACGCGCTTGGTATATTCGTGGACGATCCGGTTAAGTTTGAGGCACACCTACTGGATTATCTAGGACTTCAGCCGGCAGACTATTCGACCCAGATAATCCCACCCGAAAATATGATTCGGCTAATTGACGAACTGGCAATTACAGCCGGCATCATGGCCAATCTGGCTCATGATATGCGCCACTTGCAGCGAACTGAAATTGCCGAGGTACGCGAGCGCTTCGAGCCAGGGCAGACCGGCTCTTCGACCATGGCTCATAAGCGGAATCCTTGGAACTTTGAAAATATTATAAGCATGGCGAAGCAGGTGAGTGCCCAGACCCTAAACGCGAACTTAAATATAAGCAGTGAGCACCAGCGTGACCTTACCGATTCGGCATCCTCCAGATTTTATACAATTGTTTTCGCCGGCGTTGCCTCTATGGCTCAGCGCCTAAGTAGGGTTATGGGCAACCTTGAAATTGACGAGGCGAACATGAAGCGAAACCTTTACATGAGCAGAGGAGCCATAGCCGCTGAGCCGCTCTATTTGCTGCTCGAGAAACACGGCCACACATCTGCTCATGAAGCAGTAAAAGTGCTGGCCCATGAAGCACTTGCTAAGCAGCTGCCCTTACATGAAATTGTTCAGCGCAATAAGAAGCTAACCCCCTACTGGAAGAAATTTAGCCGCCAAGAGCAGTTTCTTATAAAGAGCCCTGAAGCCAGTTACACCGGCTTGGCTGGCAAAAAAGCTCTGGCTATTCACGCCTACTGGCATAAGCAGCTCAACCGGTCCTAGCCTAGCCAACGGGCCTATTGAGTCAAGGCCAACTCTGATTATCATATATCTACTAGTAGGCTACTAGACTTAGCGGACCGCCGTCAAAGTCTAGATTTTAGACAACATAAGCCGATTATCCACAATTTTTGACTAGTGTTTAACCCCTTAGTTGAGTTAGTTCAACAACTTGTTGACAAAATAAAAAGCCTGGAGCATAAATGTAGACACTAACTTAAGGGGGATACAATCCATGCACGACAAATCTGTGTGGGAGGTGGGGATACTGGGTGGAATCGTTACCACTCTGTTCGGGATCGCGGCCGTTTTTTGGCCAAGCGAAACACTATTAACTCTGCTCTACCTGTTCGCAGCGTACGTGCTGGTGCTGGGAGTTTTAAACTTCATCAATGGCACAATGGGTATCGGCCGCAGGACCGGCGGTTGGTTTTTGGAGCTGATTATGGGTGTTGTAGAAGTCGGTGTCGGCGTCTATCTGGTTCGGCACACGCACCTTACGTTCGCAACCTTCATCCTGCTAATCGGCTTTACGCTGGTTGCCAAGGGTCTGGTTGAGGTCGTATCGGCTTTCATCGACAATTACACGAACGAGCACAAGGCTCTGGCGGTTTTAGTCGGTTTGCTGTCTATGGCAGTCGGCATCGTTGTTCTGTTCCAGCCTGAAAGCAGCGGCGTAGCTTTTGTCTGGCTTTTAGGGCTATACGCTCTAATCACCGGACCGGTTCTCACCGCTACCTCGCTTAGAATGCGTGACGGCGGAAAAGTTCCTGCCTCCAGAAGGTAATACAACAAATATAGATACAGTCAAAAAAAACCGCCGGCTAAAAAAGTCGGCGGTTTTTAGTTAGCAAAAGTTTCTCGTCTTGGTTAGATATCAACCGCGGAGGTGATGGAGCTGCTCTGCTTTATATAGCAAAACTGTGGAACCGTCCTTAAGATAATCCATCTTTTGCCATGGTCCTAATTGGCGTTCAATTTGAGTGGCTCCGCAAGCGGATTGATTAATCCTAATATTGTCGCCGTCGAGCATTACAGGAATCAAATCATTAGCATCGGACTTTTGGGTCACCTTAAAGGCTGCTTTATCATAAAATAAATTAGTCTTTTTCAAAATGTAATCCGGGTCACAGCCCAACGGCAATAAATTTACATGCCAATTTGATAGGTAGTCGCTCGAGAGAGCTGTACCTATGCTGGCATAGCCGTAGGCGTATTTATAATCCGTAAAATAAGCAATGGCTGCTCGGTCATGGTTATTGTGACTAAAGTGAGGATTCCAGGCTCTTGCAAACCCGACGGCTAGTGTAGCGGTGTTAAGCAGAAGCACAAAGGCCACGACATACACTCGAATTCTTTTTGGTAAGTAATAGAGTATCACTGTTAGCGCCAAGATGAACATCGGAACCGTCATTATTAAATAGCGATTCGTATCAGTCTGCTGGGCCTGCCCGCTGATGATATAAACTCCCAAATCTACAGTCCATACAGTTGCGGCCAAAAGCAGGGGCCACCTGCTTTTAGGTTTACGCCAGGCGTAATAGCCAGCTCCGACTATTCCGCCGGCTACAACCAATAGGTCTATTGCCTCACGCAGTCGGCCGCCTTCAAAGCCGCCGCCGTAAAGTCGAGCCATTTGTTCAATCGAATTCTTTAGAGATGTGCTAGAAAAAATAACGGATTGCTTAGTATCAATAAAGGAAACATTCCAAATATCCCTAACAACCGCCGCGAGAGAATGGGCTAATAAAATGCTTATGGCGGCGCAGCTAATTAGGCCCAGTAGGGTGGCTAGCTGCTGCCGGTCCCACTTTGCAGCTGCTCTTAAGCCTATAAACATTATCACCGGTAGGAGTGTCATGTATATTTGCAGTGGATCAGCGAAAAACAGTAGACTGCCCAGAATAATTAGCAAGCCATAATAAAAACGCGACGGATGGGTTTGAGTTCTTATGTAGAAATAGATTAAAAATACACCAGTTGCAACCTCCAGATTTCGTGAATTCGAGAAGGATATCCAGTAAACCGATCCACTTATTAGAGCTAGGTAAACCAGGGGCAGGTAGAAGGAATTTTTAAGTTTTAGATTAAACTCGCTGTAAAGCAGCCTTAAGCCGTAAACAAGCAGAACAAATGTAGCGATGTTTACCAGCAATGTCATAAAAACTAGTTTAAATTGGGCAGGAAGGGACGTCAGATCTAGGGGGATATAAAGCAAGAGCATCTTTAGCACATAATTGGTTGGTCCTATGACTGAACCGGAATGGAGCCCATGCAGCCATTGGTGAGCCAGCACCTGCTGACCAACTTGATCAAAGTTTGGTCCTTGATTGAAAAAACGAATCAAAGTCCAGACGCCAACCATAAAACAACCTAATGCAACCATCGGCCAACGCCTTGTTCCGTATTGTTTAATTTTGGCTTTGGTATTGTCTAAGTAGGTATATGCCATAGGCTGGATCCCGTGAGCATTGAATTAGTGAATGACAGACACCGCCATCATGGTTTGAGTAGGTCATGAATATATTTTCTTTTGTAGTGATTTGATCAGCGGTTAGATTAACAGGTAAGGAGTGGACTGTGTAGCCAAGGTAGTACTTAATAGGTATCTTAATCTTGTCGGCAAATCTCTCAGTCTCAAACTGGCTGTAGGCACGCTGAGTGAAAACACCAACGCTATTGTGGTCACTATGGTCAGTAACACCGTTTAGGGACTCGGTTGACTGGGTGTGGATCTCAGTGGGGCTGTATGCCTGCATTAGAGACGTGAGAGCCTCAACTAGAGAGCTAGAGGTATAGCTGGACCCCCCATAAACTGCGTTTAGGTTGGTGATAGCGCCGGATTTGAGCTTAGCCAGACTTTCAAAATTGTTGACTCCAAAACCCTGTCCTTTTAGGTTGCCGTCAGGGAGGTGCATAAATATCAAGGATATTTTTGGGTTGCCTCTGGGGTTGGCTACAGTTACATATTGATTGTCACCAATTTGTACAATTCGCTCAACCCAAATATCAGTAAAATTAAGCATCTTTGAGTAAGCAGCTTGAGAACCTTGTTCTCTGCCCAACCAGTAGTAGTAGCCGGCCCCGGCATCGCCGGCTGTAATGTAGACAGTGCGCACACAGTATCCGGCATTAATATTGTCCAGAAGATCAGGGCTCATGAATAACAGATCGTCGTCTTCGTGAGCCACAATGTTCATAATGGTTGGAACCCGGCAGCTCAAATACGGAATTTCATCCAGGGCCACGGGTAACACCGTACTAGGTGTCTTCAACGTTGTTTTTGGAGCACTTTTATGGATGCCTCCATCGTAAAACAAAACCAGTTCTTTAGGGTGAGACAGTGTTCCGGCAACCAGAACACTGCTGTTTGGCCGGCCGTAGTTATTTATGACTTGATTCAGCGTACAGTTCGGGAAATCAGTAAGATTACCATCTAGTGTCAGCAGATAGGCAAAGCTGTTTTTCTTTAAGTCGGGTTGCCACTGCAGACTGCTGAGCACTTGCCTAGGCTGGGTGCAGCCGGCTAGCGGCATAACGTTCAGGTGCTTAGTGGCTAGGTGCTTAGTGGCTAGGTGCTTAGTCGGAATAACCCGCCAGTAATCACCAACTAGCACTTTTACCGGATGGCGGGCCAGAGCCTGAGCTACCAGTACATTGCGCTGGTTAACTGGCGCAAGCGCTGCTTTATTGGTGTTGTATGAGTGGACGACTGTAGGAATAGCCAGAATAAGACCGACTAGAGTCACAAAACCAGCAATAGTTACAACCTCAGGCCTCCAAGTCCTTTGGCTGGTAAATATCGCCAGTGCTACAAAAACAGCAAACAGGCTTACGGTCAGATACCGGGCATCACCGGCGTAATAGTGATTACTGGCAATAAACAGGGCAACAGCCGCCAGCATTGACCAGACCAGCATAATGGCCAGCCGACTGGAGTCACCAAGCTCAACTTCTCGGCTACGATTATGCATGAAGCTATGAATTAGCAGGCGAGCACAGGCGTAAATTCCCAAACCTACTACCAATAGGTTAATAATCAGCGCCAGGCCGCCAAAACTAACAAGATGAGAAAGAGCGGCGTGTGGCATATTTTTTACAATGGTAGTATCGAACGCCGGATTAGCACCAAAATTGCTAATAAAACCAAGCCCGGCATATATAAGTCCCAGATAAACATCATGAGCAGTTCGGACCAGCCCGTAAGGTCCCCCCAGATTGCCTTGTGTGCTAATGTGAGTCAGATGGCGTGAGACACTAACCAGCAAGCTGGCCGCGACTGCAGCAGATGCCGTTCCCGCTAGCAGCCACTTAACTGAAACGCTCACCATATTCCAACCCTTGCTCAAGGCGTAAGCAACCAGGGCCAGCAAGGCACCGCCCAAGGTCAAATACAAAAACAGTCTGTCGCTGGCAATCAGAACCCCCAGCAGACATATCGCCAACCAGAATCTACGGCTCTTAAAGCTCGGCCTGACCAGTAGCCAAAGCGCGCCTATATAAGCAACGTATTCCAGATTTCGAGTCGCCAACATGGCCATATTTACAGGCAGCAAGTTGCCAGCGGCTGGCACTGCTGGTATTAGCAGTAAGGATGAGGCCAGCACCAGGCATAAGGTTCCAAAAATAAGCGGCCGACGTTCCAGCCGGTAAATTATAAATGCCAGGGCTGCCACTGTTAGAATCGTCACTGCCAGGGTAGCTAAAACGAACGCTGAACTGGAATAGCCAAAGAGTTTTATAAGCATAAAGATGGGCCATTTTATCAAGAAACTATGCGAGCTGGGTAAAAAGGCTCCGTGGAAAGTGGACGGACTTTCGAACAGATAGCTATTCACTAACTGATCGGCGTTGCCAGACTGAAGGTGAGCCCCCAGCAGTGCCCAAAAAAGGGTTGTAGTTAGCAACACGGCAACGCCAAATACAGCATAGATACCGGCAAAGCTACTGGTGTATAAAACTTTTTTTGCCGGTTTGATAATCCTGGCAAATCTTAAGCTAAGCAGATTATTCTTCATTTGTTTAGACTTCCCAGAGCCATCGGCTTTAGTAATTTAAGCCTTCAGCTATTTCACGAACCACAGTAAGCGTAATCAGCTTAGTATACAGCGCTTTCACTAGTCTTGAAAATCTTTGTTTTATAGAGATAGAAATTCCAAATAGCGGTAATGCCCAGCGCCAGTGTCCGAGTTACAACCGCCGGTAAGACGTGCTGCAAGAGTTTAGTGACTGCAATTGTAAAGCTGAAATTAAAAACAACCAGCAGGCTAAAAGCCAGGACTTGAGGCAGAAGAACCCGGTGGTGCATCCGCTTATCTCCGAAGGTGACTAATTTTTGCAAAATAAATGAAACGCATAGCCCAATCCAGAAGCTAAGACCAACGGCAACTACGGCGCTTTGACCAAGTTTTTGAGCTACCACAATCACCAGCAGTTCCAATAAATAAACGCTTCCGCCAATTAACAAATAGCGATATCCAGATCGCTTTAGTAATTCTTGAAGCTTAGTTTTCACTTAATCTCAAGTATACCAAATGTTGGTGGCGCGGGTTAGATTAGCCTAATCTGTTAAAATGGATATGTGGCACGGGCAAAGAAGTCGATTGGCGGGAAAAGCGGATATGAAGAACTGCTATATGAGTTAGACGTGCTCAGAACCGAGCAACAAGAGCTGAGCAAACGCGCCAGCCAACTGGAGAGAAGTAACCTGCGACTGGCTGAACTCAGCCAATCCAAAGATGAGTTTATAGCTATCGCTTCCCATCAGCTGCGAACACCAGCTACCGGCGTAAAACAGTACATCGCTCTGCTACTTGAAGGCTACACTGAGCCTTTGACTCCAAGCCAGATTCTTTTTCTTCAAAAGGCTAACCAAAGCAATGACCGCCAACTGCAAATTATCGACGATCTGTTGCAGGTGGCGCGCATCGATTCCAGCAGCTTTCGTCTAAAAACGGAACGGGCTGATATCTCCGAGCTGGTAAATTACACGCTTTCTGAGCTACACGAGAAAGCCGAAAGTCGCCGGCAAGAACTTATATTTAAACCTCCTAAGATCAAGGTTGAAGCTCTGGTTGATATAGCCAAATTCCGGATGGTAATTGAGAATCTAGTTGAAAATGCCATTAACTACTCAGACGAAGGGAAGTCTATAGCTATTAAGTTACATAGGAATGATGATTTTGTTGTTGTGTCAGTTGAAGATCAAGGCGTTGGAATAGACAGCGAGGACTTGCCTAAACTTTTTCAAAAATTTTCTCGTGTCCCAAATCTGCTTTCCGTAGAAGTTGGCGGCACGGGACTGGGGCTGTACTGGGCCGACAAAATAGTGAAGTTGCATGGGGGCAACATAGAAGTTCGCTCTAAAGCCGGCAAGGGCAGCACTTTTATAGTTAAAATTCCAAGGTTGAAATGAAAATTCTTACAGAGACTTCAAAAACAGTCTATATATAATGTAGTATCAGAACTAAAGGAAAAAATGCCTAAAATATTGATTGTAGAAGACGAGAGACTATTAAACGAGGCCTACGACATTGTCCTGTCAAGGGAAGGCTACAATGTTGAGTGTGTCTTCAACGGCGAGGAAGCTTTGGACATTTTCCCCAAGTTCAAGCCAAATTTAGTGTTGCTTGATCTGCGAATGCCCAAAGTTGACGGTGTTGAATTTTTAAAACGGCTTAAACCGGCCGAGAACTACCCCAAGACCAAGATTCTGGTCTTCAGTAACTACGACGATCAGCGAGAAATTGATGAAGCCTTCCGCTACGGGGCCACCCGCTATATCTTAAAGGCCTGGAGCTCGCCCACGGAACTTATCAAAGTTGTGCGTGAAACCCTCGGCGCCACGGCTAAAGTATCATAGAACCAGTTCGTTGAAGTCGCTTTCGCCCAGGACCCGCACAGCCTTATCCGAGTTGACAACATAGTGGGTGTCCTTAGCTGACAGGATTCCGGCGAGCTTTAGCTTACCTATTTCGGTACTGACCGTCTCGCGGGTTAGGCCAACCAGGTTGGCAATCTCCTGATGAGTCAGCCTTAGCGGTATCAAGTAAGTATCCTTGCCAAGCGGCTTACCAAAACGTAGCACCAGATACTGGAAGATATGCAGCAGTTTATCGGCCGCTTTTAGCTGTTCCAGGGCATGCAGGTGCATGGTGGTGCCGATGTACATCGAAATGTAGCGGTTTAGTAGCATCCGAGCAACATCATGATTGGAATTAATGAAGGCCATTATCTCGGTCCGCGGTACGGCATAGACTTCGCAATCGGTAAAAGTGTCACAGTAGTAGAGTGATACCGGGGAACGGTTAAACAGCCACTCGCAGGGCAGCAGGCCTCCCTCGTCTTCGTAGCCCACTATTTTTTCTTCGCCGTTGAAGTTTATGTTATAAAGTTTTACCGCACCGCTCTTTATAAGCAGGCTAGTACGCGGTATCTCCCCTTGGTAAAATAACGGGCGACCTTTCTTAATAAGACGGGCCGGCCAAGCAGAGCAAAAGTCTATAAGCACTTTTTCGTTGAACTTTAGATTGTTGGTGGCGTCCATACTGAGATTATACTCTGTTCTCTTCTTGAGGGTCTTTGTTTCAACTGCAGCGTACGGGTGCTAGCTGACTGCTAGAGTCATATCCGATCCGTCTCAATTATTGACTCTTTTAAGTCAGCTGCTGTCTAATCTTTCTCCAGCGACGAGCCTGCATCAGCCTGGACTGTTCACGCCAGCTCTGTTCAACGTCCTCCAGGTCATCTAAGGTCAAATCGGATAACCTCGTAGGTTTAGTGATGATGTAGTGCTTTTTCATACTCAGGTCAGAGTGCTTGGTGTCGTCAAACTCACGGCTGCTTTTCATAAATCCCCCTTTTTTTGTTAGTACCCCCATATTAAGCGAAAGCATGACGGTGCGCCGTGAAAAATGTCATTGTTAGTTCGTGAAAAATTAACCAAGTTAGTGTAAGAAAGTTCACAACGTCCAGGTCCAGCAACGTTAGACTATAATTTATACATATGTCTGAAATAAAATACGCTAAGGTGTCAAACTCGGAACCGGTAATCGATTTTTTGGTTGGCCGGCTTGAAGCAAATCTGAGCTCCGGCAAGAGAGTTTTTTGGCTGCTGCCCGGCGGGTCAGCTATCAAGTTAGCGGTTGAAGTAGCCAGGCGTTTGCAGGCCCCCCTAGCCAAACTAACGGTATCGCTAACGGACGAGCGCTACGGGCCGGTTGACTACCCAGACTCCAATTGGCGGCAATTGATTGATGCCGGTTTATCTCTTCCGGGCGCCAATCTTCAGCCGGTTCTAACAGGTAAGCCTCTTGAGCAGACGGTTGATGATTATACAAATATGCTTATCAAGTATTTGAGTAAGTGTGATTATTCGCTGGCTTTGGCCGGCATGGGGACGGATGGGCACATTTTTGGAATAAAGCCAGCAAGCCCGGCGGTTTCCGCAGACAAACCAGTTGTTGGCTATACTTGGGATGATTATGTTCGGATAACTCCGACTGCTAAAATTCTAAAGATGCTTGATGAGATTGTGATTCTGGCAATTGGCCAGCAAAAACACAAGCAATTTGATAGGCTTGAAGCAGATTTAGCCATCGACGAGCAGCCAGCCCAACTTCTTAAGCAGCTCAGTAAAGTAACAATTTTTAACGACTATAAAGGAGAGGTTTTATGAAAATAATTGTCAGTGGACTAGGGCGAATGGGGGAGCAGATCGCCCATAAACTAGCCGATAGCGGCCACCAAGTTATCGCTAATAATCGAAGCCCGGGTCCGGTAGATGCCTCACTCGCCTATAAGGCTACAGCTGCTTATACCAAAGAAGAGGCCCTTAAAGCCGCGGGTTCTGAGCAGGTAATCTTATGGATGATGATTACGGACAGTGCCATGGAAGAGGAACTTGCTACCTGGCTCAAACTGGTCCCAAAAGGCAGCATTATTATCGACGGTGGTAACTCTGATTTCCGCCTAACGAAGACGCGGTCCAGCAAAGTTGCCGAGGCCGGTTCTAGCTATATTGACGTTGGTACCAGCGGTGGCGTTTGGGGATATAAGAACGGCTTTTCTATGATGGCCGGCGGCGATGAGAAAGCCTTTAGAGTTATTGAGCCCGTGCTTAAGACTTTATCTAAGCCTTCTGGCGCTTACCATTACTTTGGAGAAAGCGGCTCCGGACATTTCGTTAAAATGGTCCATAACGCCATTGAGTACGGCATGATGGAGAGCTTGGCTGAAGGTTATAGAATGCTGAAGGAAGGACCTTATAAAAACCTGGACCTGGCCGCAGCTGGAGAGGTTTGGCAGCACGGCAGTGTTGTCACGTCGTGGCTTAATGAGCTGAGCAGGCAAGCACTAACCGAGAACCCTAGCTTGGATGGCATTGACGGGGTAGTATCTGAATCCGGAGAAGCCCGCTGGACACTTGAAGTAGCCCGTGACATGGGTATTCCGCTGCCGGCTATTCGGACCTCATTTGACATTAGGCTTGCCTCACAAAAAGGTGAGGTAAATTTTGCCACCAAACTCCTGGCAGCCATGCGCAACAAATTCGGCGGTCACGTTATCAACCCCGATTCGCAGTAGCTACTTTAGAGCCAATGGTTTAGCTGAATAGTCGGTAAAGATCGGCAAATTAAAATATTGCTCTAGTGTCTGGTTAGCCCGGGTCAATTTTAGGGCCAGGTCGGTGCCAACGTAGCGAACGTGCCAAGGCTCGTAACTGTAGCCAGTAAGATCTTCTTTGTCTTTTTGATAGCGAATAACAAATCCGTACTTATATGAATTGGCCGCCAGCCACTTACCCTCCGGCGTTGCGTCAAAGCAAATTTGAAGTTCGCAATTGCTGCTGGCTGGCTCTATATCCGCCGCTAGTCCAGTCTGATGTTCGCTGTGGCCGGGGCGGGCGCTCACCGTATCAGCAGCAGCCTGACCATCGGAGTTAACATAATAGTTATAGACGGTGGTCTGAGTATTGTAGGAGCGGTAGCCGCTGGTAATCATTAAGGAAATATTATCTTTAGCCGCGGCCGCGAACATTACTTCCATGGCCTTTGCCGTATCGGCTCTCAGCATCGGCTCATCGATTGTAGTATTTGACGCTACCGCAGCGCTAGGCGTTACAAGGTTAGCCGGCACATAACCAGCCGGCAAGATACGACCCTTATTAACAACCACCCATAGGCTGCTGGCTTCGTCCGTAGGAAAGGACTCGGCAGTGCTAGATTGAGAGACTTGGCTTTGTGCGTTCCTAGAAACGTGGAACTTCAAATAAGCCAGCGACGCGGCAATAACAGCGATTATCAGTATTAACCGCAAGTATTTCATAGCCTAATTATACCTACAGGTAAGCCTTTTCGGCGGCTTTGGTAATCTGCTGCATTAAAACTGCTCTATTTTGCCAATCATAGGTGCCGTGACCATTAGTAAAGATGCTGATTGCAAGAGTCCTTTGTCCGCCAATGATTATAGCCACGTCATTGACCTGATCATCGTCTATGCCAACCTTGTGATAAAGCTTATCGGCAAGCGGTACAGCCGGAGTTATAAAATCTTCATAGTTGGTGTGTTGCATATAAGAAAGAAGTAACTTGGTGTGAGTAGCGTTGAGCAGCTTACCGGAGCTCAGCAGGTCCACTAGCTTTGCCAGGTCAGCGGCACTAATCGTATTATCGTCTGCCGAATAGCTGTGAAGTCCTAAGCTGTTGGCATAAGCTTGCAGATAATAATGACCCAGTTTTTCGTTAAAGGCCGCCCAAGCCACATCATCGCTCTGATTTATCAATAGTTTTAGCTCGGCAGCAGCCGATTCATCGTTTATCTGATAATTCAGGCTAGCTTGGCCTTTTTCGACTCTATGCATGAAGGCTATGGCGGTGATAAGTTTAGCCGTACTGGCCGCATCTTGGGTACCGGAGTCGCCAAAAACTTGAGGCGTGGCGCCGGGGCCAGCCAAAACAGCCACCGAAAAACTTATTTCTTGATTCTGGCTGATAACTCCCTCAACAGACTTTTCAAGCTCCGCATTTAGGACTTGCTGATGTGCAGCTTGTTCAGCAGCCAAGCTCTGGGCTTCGGCTCTCCGGGCAAGTTCAATGTGAACCCCAACGCCAACCAACAGGGCAATTAGTAGCAGCCACTTTATGTGTGCCGCCCTAAAGCTTCGGTGCGGGGGTTGCGGTGGAGTCGCCATCTGACGATAAACGTTATAGGTTCTATTTCTTGAGTGCATATGTGTTGAATCGCGGACTTTTTGTTTTTAGACTAACTCAAAATTAATATTACCATTGAAATTTATAGGGGTAAACTTAAAAATAACTGATTTGCTCAAAAAATGATGAGCATTATCCGTAGCACAGCGGTTTCTCAGCTTGACGTATATACTATTAGTAATAACTAACCAGGGCGCCAGCCCGGGAGATCTGTGGACACAAAAACCCATTTGACTGATTTTTTGAAATCCAATGCCAGACTCTATCCTGGCCAACCAGCCATAGTAACCGATGAGCAAACCGTCAGCTGGCAGGAACTTGAGACGGCCAGTGACTCTATTGCCGCGTTTGTTAGTGCTAAGCTGGGCAATAAGAGTCAAAAAATTGTAGCCTTACTGTTTCCTAATAGCTGTGAGTATGTAGCCAGCTACCTTGGTGTGCTTCAGGCCGGACACATCGCCATGCCGCTTGACGTCATTTATAAACCGCTAGAGATTGAGGCTATTTTGAAACAGATTCCGCCAGATCTAGTGATTGCCGACCAGACCAGCATTCATCGTTTGCCGCCCGGGGCGCTGTTATTTAACGATCTTTTGGGCAGCCCGGGCAGCTCGACAACAAAGCCTCTTAAGCTCCCGGCCGATAAACAAATTGCCAGCCTGGTTTTTACCTCCGGCACCACCGGACGGCCCAAGGCCGTCCTCTACACGCACGCCAATCACATCTGGAATATAAAAGTTTGTTCCGAGGTCTGGAACTGGACACATGAGGATTCGCTGCTGGTTTCATTACGTCTATCACACTGGTATGGGCTGGTTATGGGGCTATCGGGCGTACTCTACCACGGCAACACCATGTACCTTCAGGAGCGCTTTGAGCCGGAAACAACGCTAAAGGCCTTGGCGGCCGGTCAGGGAACTATCTTCACGCACGTTGCCGGTATATATACTAAGCTGCTGGATGTCAAGGATTACAAGAACTATGATTTGTCTAAGGTGCGTCTTTTAATATCGGGCGGGGCGCCGCTGCCGCCAGCGGCCTGGGAGCAGTTTAAGAACCGCTTCAACCAAGAGATTCTGGAAGTTTACGGCTCCAGCGAAACCGGACGTATTGCCAGCAACCTGCTGGAGCAGCGGATTCCTGGTTCACCGGGCCAGGCGCTACCGGGAGTTGATGTTAAATTCAGCGGCAATGGGGAGCTGCTAGTTAAGTCAGATGGAATCTTCCCCGGCTATTATAAAAATTCCCGACTAACAAGAGCCGGATTCACTAAGGACGGATATTGGCGCACCGGCGACATTGGCGAAATGCGGGGCGGCCGCATAATCCTAAAAGGCCGCAAACAGGAGCACATCCGCCGGCAGGGTTACACCGTCTCACCGCGCGACATTGAATGGGCCCTGCATACTCTGCCGGAGGTGAGTGACGCCTTTGTCATGGGAATTCAGCATCCTAGGGAACCCGACGATGAGCTGGTTTATTTTTTGGTTACTAGCCTGAGCGAGCAAGCCATAATGGACTTCTGTAAGCAATCAATGCCGTCTGTTTGGCGGCCACAGAAAATAGTCATGCTCGAAAGTATCCCGCGGACTATCAACGGCAAGCCGGAACTACCTAAATTAAAATCTATGAGTTAAACTCACTTGTGACCATGGAAAAATTAAAAAGCCTGCCCGCCAATCAACGCCTCAAAGCCCTGGATATACTACGGGGCTATTTTTTGGTGGTCATTCTGATCAACCATATTGAGCTTTATCCCAGCGGTTTTGACCTGTTTACCGGGCGCGGCCGCCTGCTGGTGTCAGCAGCCGAGGGTTTCTTTTTTATGTCAGGACTGCTGGTTGGCATGGTCTACAAACGCCGGCTGCATCTTGGCCTGCGCTTTATTTTTCTTAAAATGTGGAAGCGGGCGGCCCAGTTATATATCGGCTCGGTAGTTTTAACCCTGCTATTTACGGCATTGGCGGTTTATCTCAACCACCCCTATATCAAAGATGGCTTATTTGCAGTCACTGATTGGCCCCATATCATTAAAGAAACAATCCTGCTGCGTTACGGCTTTGGCTGGGCGGACTTTTTGGACCGTTTTGCAATTTTAATGTTGCTGGCGCCAATTGGTTTTTATCTGATTGCCCGCGGCAAGTGGTGGCTACTGGCCATCGCTAGTTTGACCGCCTGGGCCTTTCGCGGCAATAACTTCACGCTTAGTTGGCAAATTGTTTTTGCCATAGGCATGGTAGTTGGTTTTTACTGGTCAGAGATTAACGCCTGGGTAATTGGCTTGCCGGCCCGTGTCCAGCGGCGCCTCAAAATCGCGCTCTATAGCTTAGCTTGGGTGTCTTTTGTGCTGAGTTATGCCAGTGTCTACCTATTGTCGTTTCTTAATCAGCACCTGCTAGGAAATCCATCATCGCTGCCGCACTGGCTCCAATCAACCACCCTGCATTGGAACTCAATCAATCAATCGGTTTGGCTGTACTCTCAAAAATGGACCATGGGACCAATCCGAATTGTGTTGTTTATGATTTGGTTCACGGCTCTTTATATGTGGGCTGATAAACATTACGAACGCATAAACCGCTATAGCAAGGGCGTACTGGAACTGCTCGGTCGAAACAGCCTATTTGTCTATATAGCTCACGCCTTTATAATCTTTGGTTTCAAATTCTTCATACCGGCCGGCACCACGCTATGGCAAAACTTCCTAATTACCGGCGCAGCCTTGGCCATGCTAATCGCCGTAACATATGGCTACAAACGTTACTGGCCCCAGAAATCAAAATACGGCAGCGGTTCAGTAAGTGAACCCCAAGCCAAACTGTCTACCCCTTAAGTCTTCGTAAGTGCGCTTAGTGACCGGCTCCAAATCAGGCTTCTATCCTTGCCTAAGCCGTGCGTACCGCCCGGGTAGACATAATATTCGTGGTCTTTTTTTGCCTCAGTCAATTTTTTGTCTAAATCGGCCGAAAAATGAGGCGGCACAATTTTATCGGCCGAACCAACGTGTATCTGAATGTGGGCCTTTGTTTTACTTAGGTAATTTAGGGGCGAGGTATTATTCCAATAGCTGGGGTTGGTAACTGGCGTGCCGAACTTATCAAGCATGTCGGCCCGAATAGCCGAAGCTGTGGGGTTCAGGCGATCGGAAATAGCTACATAAGAGCTGAACATGTCGGCTATATTGCCAACCGGTCCGGACAGCAGAATGACGTTTTTTATAGAGGGCGACAGCACGGCGGCCCGCAGTGCGATATAGGCACCCATACTGTGCCCCCAGAGGTTGATATCGGTTTTACTGAGGTAGTGAGTCTGGCGGGTTGCGGCTATCAGACTCATGACGTCGGTGTTGTAGCTCATGCTGTAGTAGGCCCCGTCAGGCGTGCCGTCGGCAATACTTAGCCCCTGGCCGCGAAAGTCCGGTTTCAGCACGGCAAAACCATGGGCGGCGTAAAACTCCATGTCACCCAAATAGGCATTGTAGGTTGAGTAGCTCCAAGGATTGGCGTAGCCATGCAGCAAAATTACTACCGGGTAGCCGTGTGGCGGCGCAGGCGAGGTAGGCAAGCTCATCAAGCCGTGTTCAGTCAGATTATCCTTGGGCACTTTAAAGTCAAAAACCATATTAGTGAATCCGGCGCCGCTAGTGGTAGTTCGGCTCTTTTGGATGGCAGTATTGGAGTAGTAGGCTTTGGCCGCTAGACCTAAGTTGAGCTGCTTATAGTTATCAGCTCCCAGTGACGATTCGCTAACCTGACCGTTTACCGGGTGAGCGTCTTGGTAGCGGCTATCCGTCAACCAACCCAAGCCACCCAAAAAAATTGCCACCAGCACTAAATAGAAGAAAGCCTCGGCTTTGACTATACGCTTCGACAGGTGTTTAGCTTTTTTTATTTTAGCGGCCATTTATAGCACCATAATACAGGATTTAGGCCATTTAGGCCCTTGTCTTAAGTCTTTTTTGCGCTGGTTTTGGCAGGCTTTGAATCAGCGGCTGCCACGCCCTGCCAGCGAGCCGCATAAACGAAGGCGTAACCAGATAGCCCGCGGCGGCGTAGCTTATGCCGGCTATTACGTCAAAGGCGTAGTGCTCGCCCTCATAAACCACGCCCACGTAGATGAGAACCGGATATATTAACGATACCAGCCCCCAGCGCCGGCCGTAGAGCTTAAAGATAAAAATGGACAAAAGGGTAGCGCAGGCGGAGTGCAGAGAAGGAACGGCAGCTACCGGGTTAGGCGCAATGTGATTATAGAGCGAAGGAAAGTTATGAATACCCAGACTGAACCAGACGCTACTCGAAACCCGGGCGATTGGCTCGATATAGTGGTTCTGACTGGCTAGCCAAGGCGGGGCGGCGGGGAATGCCAGAAAGGTTAGAAAAGCTCCAAAAAAGACCAGCAAATAAGTTACTACCACTCGCCAGTAATAGCTGTCTCGGGTTTTCCAGACCAAAATCGCTAAGCCGAGAGGGACGACAAAAAATAGCATGTAGGGAATGTAGAACACGATGTCGTACCAAGTAGTGTGTCCCCGCCAGAGCCAGTTTTGAAGAGTCACGGTCGGCAGTTTACCAAACAATAAGCGGTCCATATGAGGGGCCAGCGAGTAGTTGACGTGGTCGTTCAAACTGTGGGCAATCCCTCTAAATGATTCGTAAACCAGCAGCAGGGCCACGAACGGCCCCAAACGCAGAAGCATAGTCTTGGCTTGATGGAAGATTAAGAATACAAAAAACAGAAAAATAATTAATTTATCGGGAGTCGGAAAACTGGGTTTATCAATAAAGATGACAAGGCAGGCAATAGAGCCAACGACGCCCATGAGCTGGAAGAATAGTCGTTTATTTTTATCCACTAAAAATTATTGTACTCCACTCCTGGCACCAGTAACCGGCATTCAGCCAATTTTCAGCTTAAATCGAGTAGAATAATGGGGTGAACTATACCGAAAACGATTTGATGCGGCCTTCACTTCCGGGGAGGACATAGGTATGAGAGTCCTGGTAATTGAAGACGAGCATAAGATAGCCAACGCCATCAAGCAAGGCCTATCCCAGGAGAAGTTTGCCGTTGACGTAGAATATGACGGCGACAGCGGCCTGGCGACAGCTCTAGCCGAAAGCTACGATGTTATGATTATCGACCGCATGCTGCCGGGCAGCCTGGAGGGCATTGAAATCTGCCGAGCGTTGCGAGCCAAAGCCATTCATACACCAATACTGCTGTTAACCGCCAAAGGCCAGGTAAGCGACCGTGTGGAAGGGTTAAATGGCGGCGCCGATGATTATCTGGTCAAACCATTCTCCTTCGAAGAACTGCTAGCCCGGGTACGGGCTCTGCTGCGCCGCCCGGCTGAGCAAACCGGCAACCAGCTCCAGGTTAATGACCTGACACTTGATACCATCAGCTACGAAGTTATGCGCGGCGAGGCACCTATTGAGCTCAGCGCTAAAGAGTTTGCCCTACTGGAATATATGATGCGTAACGCCGGCCAGGTGCTCAGCAAAGACAAAATAATCTCGCATGTCTGGGATTTTGATGCCGACATCCTGCCCAACACCGTAGAAGTTTACATGGGCTATTTAAGAAATAAGGTTGATAAGCCTTTTAAAAAACCTGAGCTCATCCACACCATGCGCGGCTTTGGCTACAAACTTGGTCAGAAAAAAGAGGCTTCTTAAGTGTTCCACTCTGCTGCCCTCAAACTCACAACCTGGTATTTGGCCATCATCATGCTGCTCTCAATTGGCACAAGTGTGGCGCTATATCATGTTTCAGCCCAGGATCTGGAGCGCAGCACCCGGCGCCAGGTTGGGTTTTTCAATAATTTTTTGGGTCCAAACGATATAACAAACTACAGCGACCTGCGCCAGAGTCAACTTAACGACGATCAAGACCACCTCAGAACTAATCTGATTATATTTAATCTATTTGTGCTGCTGGCCGGTGGCGGAGTAAGTTACTGGCTAGCCCGCCGAACACTGGAGCCTATTGAAGAGGCTCTGGAAGCCCAAACCCGCTTCACAGCCGATGCCAGCCATGAGCTGCGAACACCACTTACTGTAATTCAAGCCGAAAACGAAGTGGCGCTTAGGAACCCTGAGCTTACCAAGAAAGAAGCTGTTAGCCTGCTGGGCAGCAATCTGGAAGAGGTGGCTAAGCTCAAAACCCTCAGCGACGGCCTGCTGCATCTTGCGGCCAGTGGTGGCAAACCGCAACCGGGCCAGATAGTGCCTTTGAAGGAAGTAGTTGAGGAGGCTCTAGACCGCTGGAGCAAGCCGGCACAGTCCAAGAAAATCAAGATTAGCACTGACATAACAGAAGTTAGCGTTAATGGCGACCGAGCCAGCCTAACCGATCTGGTATCAATCCTAATTGATAACGCTGTCAAATACAGCCCCAAGGGCGGAGAAGTCCACATTAGCCTGAGCCGGAAAGACAAGTCGGCTGTAATCGCCGTTGTTGATAACGGCGAGGGAATCAAGGCCGTTGACCTGCCGCATATTTTTGACCGCTTCTTCCGGGCCGACAGCTCGCGCTCCAAAGCTTCCACCAACGGCTACGGTCTGGGGCTTGCTATAGCTCGTAAGATAGCCGACTTGCATAGCGCCACACTGGAGGTTCGCAGCACCCCAGGTCACGGTTCAACCTTCACTATCCGCCTGCCCAAGGTATAATAGGCAGCAACATGGCTAAACCGCCTGCAAGCAAAGACAATTTTGATATCCACCGCACCCTGCCGGACAGGCATCGGCTTAACTCAAAGAATACGCCGCTGGAAGTTGTAGAAGAGCCCGCGGACCAGCCCAAAAAGCATCGGATTAGCTTCAAGAGGGGACTTTTGTCTTTTGTACTGATAATCTTTGTCTTCTTTGTGATAATTGCCGTTTGGGACGGTATTGAGCTAAGTAAGGCTAGTAAGAAAATGTTTGGCTCGGGTAACCTGTATAGTTTGCTGCTTAGCAACGACATGAAGACCGACGCTGCCGGGCGGGTAAATATCCTGATGGCTGGATATTCGGCCGATGACGTAGGACACTCTGGTGCCAACCTGACTGACTCCATCATGCTCATCAGTCTCAATAAGTCCACTAAATCAGGCTATATGCTGAGTATTCCCAGAGATCTGTGGGTTAATATCCCCGGCAACGGGCAGGCCAAAATCAACGAGGCTTACCAAGACGGCAATATAGACGGATTTAATGAAGCCGGTTACCCGGCCGGCGGTATGGGCCTGCTGGAAAAGGTGGTTAGCGATAATTTTAATGTGCCCATCAACTACTACGCCCTGGTTGACTATGCCGCTTTCCGCGATACCGTCAACGCTGTTGGTGGCATCACTATAACCATTAAGAGCATCGACCCCCGCGGCATTTACGACCCCAGTCTGGATTATACATCGGCTACCTGCTGCGCTCTGGCCAACTATCCCAATGGCCCGGTTACACTAAACGGCAAGCAGGCCTTAAATCTGGCCCGGGCCCGGGGCGACGCCTACGGCTCCTACGGCTTTGGTCAGGCCGATTTTGACCGCACCGAGCATCAAAGACAAATGTTAGTGGCCTTGAAACAAAAAGCCGCCACAACTAAAACTATTCTAAACCCCACGAAAGCCGGCCATATTTTCGACGGCATGGCTAGTAACGTTAAGACCGACGTAGATATAGGCGCCGCGCTGCCGCTTTACCGGTTATTTAACACCGTCAATTCCACAAATCTCCAGTCACTGAGCCTGCGTGATTTTAACGGCAAAAACTACCTAACGGACTACGGCGGCGCCTTAATTCCGGTAGCCGGCATCACCGACTTCAGTGACATCCAAAAAGCCGTCCAAAACCTAAATCAGTAATAGAGATTCCAAAAAGCGACGGCGAGCCACTCGGTTTATCAAGAAAACTGACAAGCAAAATATTTTTGTGAGAAAAATCATTGTTTCGCAGGACCAACGCGGATTATGATTCTAGTAACCATCGGGAGGTGGCTAGTAAGCAAACTGTTTCGGCGGGGAAGCTACGGAAGAAGGAGCCCCAAAAAAGCTCCTTTTTTTATTCCCCAACTGCCGCTTACGGATCTACGGATCTGAGGACTAGCTAAATATAGCTTGGTACTATAGGTGCATGGGAAAAATGACGAAAGCTGAAATTACAAGGCGGCATAAGTCACTTAGTGGCTGGAGTGTTGATGATAATGTGCTCAAAAAAGAGTTTAAATTTAAGGATTTTGCCGCGGCCATGGAGTTTATGAACGCTCTGGCTACAGTAGCCGAGCGGCTAAATCATCATCCGGATTGGTCTAACTCCTACAACAAAGTTATCATCTGCCTAAGCACGCACTCTGAAGGTGGCCTAACCGCCAAAGATTTTGAGCTGGCGGCCGCAACCGACAAGATCGCCTCTTAGCCCCAGATCTCATCACCCATCGCTTCAGGCCGATGATTTTTTACAACCTTACTTGGGCCACTCGGCGGTGGTACGGACGCCATCACCTTCTGGCGGCTTGGGGCCGCCGGCTATCACCAGCTGCAGGCCGTCGGGGCCGGCCTCAAAGGTCCGGACTGTTTCCGGGGCCACCCGCACCACGTCCCATTTTTTTAGTTCTTCAACCTTATCATCCAGTAACATCCGGCCACTGCCACCAATTACCACATAAACTTCTTCCTGTACCTTGTGGCTATGGGCGCTCTCACTCCGGCTGTTTGGGGCCAGGCGCCGAAGCGTCATGCCCAGATCCCTGGAATCCAGGTGTTTTCGGCCAAAGTGAATTTCGCTTCCTTCGCCGCCTTCGGCTTCAATATCCATAAAATTAATCTTTGTATAGGCGCTCATGAGACCCTCCTTAATTTAGTTAATCGCTGGCTAATTGCGGTGCTTAACATCGTTGCCTCGCTCGGCCACTCGGTCTTCGTAGACTACGGCCTTACCCAAAGCTTCATCAATGGCACTAAGAACGTCGTCAGACAGTTTAATCTCGGCGGCCTTAATGTTCTCGGTAATCTGTTCCGGCCGGGAAGCACCAATAATGGCCGATGACACCTCGCTCCGCCGCAGCACCCAAGCCAGCGCCAGCTGCGGCAGGCTGCAGCCCAGCTCTTCGGCTATGGGTTTCAGTTTTTGGACGGCTTCCAGGACGTCGTCGCGCATAAACCGGTCAATAAAGCCGCTCATTTCGCTGCTGGCGGCTCGGGAATCCTTAGGGGGCTGTTGGCCGGGCAGGTACTTGCCACTCAATACTCCCTGAGCTAGCGGTGACCAGACAATCTGGCCTATGCCGTTATCCTGGCAGAGTTTAAAGACTTCTTGCTCCGGTCCGCGCCACAGCATATTGTACTGCGGCTGGCTTGAGACAAATTTTTCCGCGCCAACTACGGCCAGGCCGGCACGGATTTGGTCCGGCGTCCATTCGCTAAAGCCAATGTAGCGGGCTTTGCCGCTTTTTACTACTTCGCTTAGGGCTTCCATAGTTTCTTCAATCGGGGTGTCGGGGTCAAAACGGTGGCACTGGTACAAGTCCACATAGTCGGTCTTCAGCCGCTTTAGTGAAGCGTCTATTTGTTTATGTATCTGCACAGACGACAGGCCCTGGTCGGTGTCGCTCATTGGAAAATACACTTTGGTGGCTAGTACATAGGAGTCGCGCGGATAGCTTGATAATATCTCGCCCCAGGCCTCTTCGCTGGCGCCGCGGCCGTAAACATTGGCTGTATCAAAAAAGTTTATGCCGGCCTC
>CAZVAN010000008.1:0-29314 GCA_964625245.1 uncultured Candidatus Saccharibacteria bacterium
CTGGATTCATGCCGAAGATCACTCCTCCGGCGTACTGACTATCCTGGAAAAAGGTAAGATTGGCAGTACCTACTTGATTGGAGCTAACGGTGAAAAAACCAATAAAGAAGTAGTTGAGGCTATTTTAGAACTTATGGGTAAGGACCCAAACGATTACGAGCACGTAAACGACCGGCCCGGACACGACCTGCGCTATGCCATAGACTCTAGCAAATTGCGCACTGAGCTGGGCTGGGAGCCAAAATATACTGATTTTCATGAGGGTCTGCGCCAGACAATAGATTGGTATAAGGGCAATGAAGCTTGGTGGAAACCGCAAAAAGCCGAAACCGAAGCCCGTTATAAGGAGCTGGGACGATGAACGAACCGCCAAAATTTACAGTCAAAAAAACCACCATTGAAGGCCTGTGGACCGTAAGTCTAAAAGTTATTCCTGACGCCCGCGGTTCGGTTATGGAATCCTACCGAGAGTCTGATTTTACCGCTTCTGGCCTGCCCTCGCTGGGGCCGCGCGGCCAAGTTAACGCTACGCTAAGCCTTAAGGGCTCCATCCGCGGTATTCATGCCGAGTATGCCCATAAGTTTTTACAAATCGCCAGCGGAAAGGTGTTTGCCGTTATTGTAGACTTGCGTAAAGATTCGCCAACCGTCGGCCAATGGCTGAGTTTTGAGATTGAGCGCGGCCAGGGATTGTTTGTGTCAAAGGGCCTTGGTAATAGTTTTCAGTCCATTAGCGACGAACCGTCCATTTACCTGTACCACTTCGAGGAAGAGTGGAGCCCTAATATGCCCGGTAAGGCTTGCAACCCACTCGACCAGGAGCTTGGTATCAACTGGCCCATACCGCTTGACGCCGGTATGATAATTTCTGACAAAGACGGCAATAATCCTTCTTTAAAAGAGGCTTTAGGCCAATAATGGACGATTCAAAGATTTTAATAACTGGCGCCAATGGCCAGCTAGGACTAGCCCTTAAGGCTAAATACCCCAATGCCAAAATCACCGATTCAAAAGAGTTGGATATTAGTGATAAGGATTCTGTTATGACATTTGACTGGAGCAGTATAAACACAATCTTAAACGCTGCTGCTTATACTAATGTGGACGGTGCCGAAACATCCGAAGGGCGAGTTGCGGCCTGGAAAGTAAACGCTCTGGGGCCAACTAATCTAGCCAAGATTGCCCGTGACCGAGATATTTTCTTAGTGCACCTTTCTAGTGACTATGTCTTTGATGGAACAAAATCGCCCCATCTTGAGTCCGAGGACTTTAGCCCACTGAGTGTATATGGCGCCACCAAAGCGGCCGGCGATATCATGGTAAGCACACTGCCGAGGTACTGTATTTTAAGGGCTTCTTGGGTGGTGGGTGAAGGTAAGAATTTCGTACGGACTATGCTCGATGTCGGCAAAAAGGGAGTAGCGCCTACGGTGGTTCACGATCAAAAAGGCCGTTTAACTTTTACCAGTGAACTAGTCAACGCCATAGACCATTTATTAAAAAATAATGTGGCTTATGGAACTTACAATGTTAGTAATGACGGCGATCCTTGCAGTTGGGCGGACATTACTCGGACTATTTTTAGCATGGCTGGGTTTAACCTTAACGTCACCAACGCCACTACTGCCGAATATTATGCCGGCAAAGGTGGAGTAGCCCCCCGCCCCCTAAATAGCACTTTGGATCTTAGCAAGCTCAAAGCTACTGGTTTTGGCTCACGAAACTGGCACGACGATTTAAAAGACTACGTTAAAAAGGAGTTAGGAAAATGAAGGGAATAATTTTAGCTGGCGGCAGTGGCACTCGCCTCTACCCCATAACCATAGCCGTTAGTAAGCAGCTTATACCAATATACGATAAGCCGATGATCTATTATCCCTTGAGTACGCTTATCAACGCTGGTATTCGTGAAATTCTTATTATCTCCACCCCAACCGACCTGCCTCGCTTCGAGCAATTACTTGGTGACGGCAGCCAAATTGGCTGCAGCTTTACCTATAAAGTCCAGGAGGAACCGAAAGGCCTAGCTGATGCCTATATAGTCGGTGCCGATTTTATAGGCAGCGACAAAGTCGCCATGATACTAGGCGACAATATTTTCTATGGTTCAAAGATGGAACAAGACCTTAAGCAATACACCGACCCCGATGGCGGAGTAATTTTTGGCTACCAGGTGGCCGACCCTGAACGCTACGGCATAGTAGAATTCGATCGTGACAATAATGTAGTTTCCATAGAAGAAAAGCCAACGGCACCTAAATCAAACTACGCTATACCCGGGTTATATTTCTTCGACAACCAGGTCATTGAAATAGCCAAGAACGTACAGCCTAGTGCCCGAGGTGAAATTGAAATTACCGAGATACACAGCGCTTACCTTAAAAAAGGTAGCCTCAAAGTAGCTTTACTAGACCGTGGCACCGCCTGGCTGGATACCGGTACCTTCGAGAGCATGAACCAAGCTTCGCAATTTGTTCAGGTAATAGAGGAACGCCAAGGTATTAAAATCGGCTCCATTGAGGAGGCAGCCTGGCGCCAAGGATTCATTGACAATAATCAGTTAGGGAAGTTGGCTGAAAGTTTGCTAAAAAGCGGTTACGGTAAATACTTAAAATCACTTCTGGAGGATAAATGATTCAAAAATGTCCAATCTGCGACCAAGCCAAAGTAGAGTTGTACCTAAAAGATATCGAGTCAGTTTACAGCGATAAGCCCTACAGTGTATTTCACTGTCAAAATTGTGACCATTATTTTACTAACCCGCTACCTACCTCTAAGGCCTTAGGTAACATCTACGCTAATAAATACTCTTACGCGGCTCATTCGCTGATTAATCCTGAAAAGAAAATGCGTGCTGCTCGTTACGCCGACTATGTAGCAACCTTAGGCGTTAATAATGTTTTGGAGATTGGCTGTATGCACGGCTTACTACTTATTGAACTAGAGCGTAACAATATAAAGGCTCAAGGCATTGAGCCCGATGCCGATGCCGTTAAGCATTGTCGATCTTTAGGTTTAGATGTTACGAAGAGTTCTCTCGAAGAATTTATTAAGAAACAACCTGCCAAGAAGTATGACGCCATCATCATGAGCCATGTACTTGAGCATATAGTAGAGCCTAAAAATCAGATTGATTTGCTGAAAAAACATCTGAATAAGAACGGGCATTTAATAATTATTGTTCCAAACTCAAATGCTAGAACCAGAAAATTATTTGGTCGATACTGGGGTTATTGGCAAGTGCCGATTCATATTAACCACTTTAATGGTAAATCCATAACATGGCTTCTAAAGAACTCCGGGTTTGAGGTTGATAATATTAAGTACGTTGGTGCCGATTCGCTGTTTTTCTTGTCCACCACCGCTAATCGCTTAGGCGCCAAAAATGAGAGCCACAACCTTTCCTTGCCGAAAAAGGTAGTAGTAAAAGTGTCCTCTGTAGTTCTTCGCCCTTGGTACCACCTAGGCAGCGAGGATATGGTAGTAGATGCTCGTGTACACGGTAAAAAATAGTTCTCCTTATTGAATCACGTCGGTGTAAAGATAGGTATTTTTGGCCTGCTTAAGAGCTTGGGTTGGTTCGTCTACAACGCTGGCGTTGCTTTTCAAAAAATGCCTGACTAACTCCAACTTTGCTCGGCCGAAAGAATTTACAAACGCTACATCCAGACAGCTTATTAATGCAGGTGTGACAGTTACTCGAGCTGTCTTGCCGTCTCTATAGCCAATTGCTAGTTCATCGGTTGGTGCAGTAGCCACCGAGCCAGGCTGGATACCACCGGTGTGGTAGCCATCACCAATCCCGAACTGGCCAATAGCAAAATCAACCTCTTTTAAGTAGTCGCCTAGCTTATTACTGAAGTGTTCACCTGTTTCCTCTAAGGACTTATTTAATTGCAGTATTGGCTCAGCGTTCAATCTGGAGCCTTGTGCTCGTAGCTTATGCCAGTTGGTATCTACTTCATCTACTCCATAGATGTCGTCCACTAGCGTTGTTAGTAGCAAATTATCAGAGTTTTGTATAAGCCTAGCAGCTTGGGTCGCTATTGGTATAGAGGATCCTCCAGAAATTAACCACAGAATTTTTTCGTTCTGGGCCATGTGTTCATTGATTAGTTGAGCTATGGCAAGACTAGCTTGCTCAGTTCGTTTTACTACTACAATCTTCATGACAATATTTTAATGTTTAAAAAGACAAGACCTACGATTGACTTTTCATCTATTTAAATGTATAATAGGTGTGTTGTGTCAGAAGCAAAAACCTTTAATGATTTCTTGGAAAGCCAAGGCCAAGTTTACGATAAGTTCAGAGCCACTAGCGCTGAAGTTGGCGTAAGTCGTGGTATAGAAAAAGATCCTGGGACCGAACCCCAAGGCGCATTTTTAGTTGCCTGGCGTTATCCAGATGAAAAATCAGCTCTAATACAAGAATTCTCCCTTGAGATTAGTGACCTAGTAGCCGCCATCCCTTACGGAATTGATAATGCCCATACAACTGTGTCTGACTATGGCCTCAAGCCCGAACTAGTAATTAATCCTGGGGATAATATAGACCACCAGGAGATTTTATCCAATCTCGGCTTGGCTGTAAGAAAAGCCCTCGATATAAGTGAGAACAGTAAAGTCAGCGGCTTCGGCGTCGAGTTTGAAGATACTCCTACTAATGGTAAATCCATTATAGCCACCGGCATCCCTACTGAATCCATCTGGCAGTTGAATCAACAGATATTAAAGCAGGCGAATGCCTTAGGAATTGATTTAGGGGGCAGCTGGGGCACACACATGACTGTTAGTCGATTCCTAGAGGATAAACCTACTGAATCAAGGGCTGTTGCCGGACTCATGAAATTAATAAAAGAGACTCCGGCAATTGGCCCAATTAAGCCAGTTGCCATTGACGTAGGCTTTTTTCACTCTAGCCCCGACGGTTTTAAGTTTACAACTTCTGATCGATTTGAGATTGCTAAATCTAATTTCTGATATTCTTATTTAGTATGAAGATCCTCGTGGCGATTCCAGTCTATAACTGCGAAAAACAAATCTCGCGAGTTTTGCTCGGCTTTAATAAAAAACTTTTAGAGAGGGTTGATAAAGTTATCGTGATTGATAACGGCAGTACTGACGATACAGTCCGTGCAGCAAAAACCACTGCTAAAAAAATTGGCAGTCCGAAAATTGAAGTTTGGCAAAATAAGAACAACTACAATTTAGGTGGCACGCATAAGGTCGCCTTTTTGACAGGCGAGAAATTGAACATGGATTATGTGGCCATTCTCCACGGTGATAATCAGGCCAAAACCGAAGAACTTAATTTATTGATTGATGCGGCTGATAAAAACCCTGAGTTTGGCGCAATTTTAGGCTGCCGGTTCATGAGAGGCTCTAAGTTAGTCGGCTATAACTGGAAACGTGTATGGGGCAACCGAGTTATCAATTGGGCTTACACTATTGTTGCCTTGCGGCCCAGCCGGGACCTTGGTTCAGGTCTAAACTTATTCAGGCTTAAGGATTTGGCTGACCATAACTATCTTGGTTTTGGCGATAACATAACTTTTAATATCGACCTGCTGCTTGATTATTTTAAAAAGAAGACGCCTCTTAAATTTGTGCCGATCAGCTGGTCCGAGACTGACCAAGTCAGCAATGCCCGTAATTTCCAAGTCGGCAAGACCGCTCTTATAAAGCTGTTACTCTGGCGCTTTAGCAAAGAGCAGCGTATTAAACGAACCCCCGACTTCTACCAGTCTGCTAAAGTTTAAATATGCGTTCGCTACAAATACTGATGCCTCTCGGTGGTCTTGGCTCTAGATTTGCTCAGGCTGGCTTTGACTTGCCAAAACCGTTGATTGAAGTAGACGGCCAGCCGATGTTTCAAAAAGCCCTGTCCAGCCTAGTAGATATTGATGTTCCTAAAAACTATCTGTTTGTCATTAGGCAGGAGCATGTCGACAACCAGAAGCTAGACGAATTAATTATGAGGGTACTGCCTGAAGCTAATGTGATTATTATTCCAGAAGTAACCCGGGGCGCAGCCGAAACAGCCCTAGCCGCTAAAGATCAGCTAGATCCACAAGCTGGCCTGATTGTTATGGACTGCGACTTGTGGTTCAAAAGCTCCAGCTATGACCAAATGGTTATGGATTCATTGGGCGGCAGCTCTAGTATTTCAGGCGGTTTAATAACCTTTGAGTCCAGCGAGCCGCGCTACAGCTATGCAGAAGTTGGTGATAACGATATGGTAGTGCGTACGGCTGAAAAAGTAGTGATATCTACTCACGCTATAACCGGTGCTTACTATTTTGCAACTGCTCAAGATTTTATAGACTCAGCCGAGGTATTAATTAGCCGACCTGTAGATGAAAAAATGCCAGAATATTACATGTCACTCCTGTACAATATACTTATCAATGAAGGCAAAAGAATCCAAGCGGCCTACGTGGACGAGTATGCTTCGTTTGGCACTCCGGAAGAGCTTGCAGTATATTCAAAGCGCTAAGTCGTACATAAACAGTTCACGCCCACGAAAAATTGTAGCCTCGACCTTATTTTTTTTGGTCTTGTGGTTTGTATGCAGTTACATTTTCTACCGACGTTTTCCTAATAATTACCAGCAGCCCAATTTCTTCGGTGAAGAAGGGAATGTTTTTGGTAACAACATAATTAGACACGGCTTCTGGGGTGCTCTAATGACAACCTTCAACGGTTATTACATATGGGGGCTTTATATTCTTGAAAAGATTGCATTCATTATCAATAACCTGTTTTATGGCGGTGAGTTTGCTAATTTACCCCGCTGCTTTTCGATCGTATCGTATGGCTTTTTAGGTTTAATCGCCACTTTGCCACTAATGCTCCTTCGGCGCTACATAAAGCTACCGGCACTAATATTGGCCACTTTGCTTATTTTGTACGTACCGTTAGGTTGGTGGGATTACGGCGTACTTGGGGCATTGGGAGACATGAAGTTTGCTGTAATTTTCTTGGCATTTCTTTTATTAATCTATCGGCACTATTTGCCAAAAAACTCGAGAAAAATCTATTTAGTCGATCTGATTATTCTAATCTGCGCTTACACCAATGTCACCGTTTACGCTATGATGCCGTTCGCGTTGCTTAGATATTGGCCGGAGCTCAAAGGTCGCCGTCAGATTTGGACCAAAGCTAAAAAATTAATCTTAATTGATCGCTCTGCCCTTAGCCTCGTTATACTTGCTTTAGCTCTTCTGCCTCAGTTGTATGTAATAAAAACTAAGGGAGTACCGGCTATACCCGGCTACTTGGATCACCCTTATAACTCTAGGCGGACTGTCGAGATTTTTATATCTCGTTCTTATTTATACGAATTGTTCTTCCCTATCAACCACTTCTTAAATGACTCCGTAGTTGTTGCCTCATTTATTGCTTTCCTGGGTTTAGGCTGGCGATACTTGGCAAAATATCGAAGTCTATTTGTCTTTAGTCTTCTAACTATTTTCTTTTCAACGTTTCTATTTGTATTTAAGCGAACCGGGGTTAGCGATTTCTATACTGGCTATAAAGATCCCGGGCCGGCTCAGTTCTTTTTTGCCCAGAACTGGATCTTTGCGTTTATATTCAGTGTTTTACTTGTAGAAATAGTGAGCAAATTAAAAAAAGTACGCTACCAAGCCACTATTTACGGAGTGTTGGTCGCATTTTTTTTAATATACTGCCTACCCTTTACTGGTAGTTTCGGGAAGAATGACTTTGAAGAAAAAACGGTCGGTAATATTTACGCAGAAGCTAAAGCTCTGTGCGCCAAAAAAGCTAACGTATTTGACGTTACCATATATCCCACACCCGACCAGATATATCATGACATTACGCGCTCTCAGCTGTGTACTCCTTCTGTTATTAATTATCAACCTACCGAAGTCTCGCTTGGTTTAAAGCCCTACTCAAATAACTACATAGAGTTAGGCACGGGCCCTAACTTTACCCAAACGTTTAAATCTCCCGCTAATAACCTCAACGGTCTGGATATTCTTTTCTCTACCTTCTTAAAAAAACCTAGGTCAGCCTATACTCTTAAGCTTATGGATGCATCTTGCAAGAATGATGTGAGATTAGTCAACGTACACACCTCTAAAATAACTGACAACTCCGACTACACCATCCTATTCCCAACGGTTAAGGATTCGGCTGGAAAATCATACTGCTTCACTATTGTTGCCTCAAAGCTTCCAGTCGACCCGTTGGCAGTCCAGCTTAGTGCGCCAGACGTATATAAAGACGGTGTAGCTACCGTAAACAATAAGATGGTGTCTGAAGATATAGTGTTCGGACTTCACTATAAATAATCCTATGATTTCAGCTCTATTATTCGATTTAGACGGGACACTATTCGACTCAACCGAAGCTAATGTAAGGTCTTACTCTCAAGCTTTTAAGAAGGTAGGTGTCCACTTCTCAGCTGACAAATACCGCCAAGGTTTTGGCTTACGTTTTGCGGAAATGATAAAACAGATTGCTCCTGAAATTGATTCGCAGCTAGTAGAAAAGATTAGAAGCGCAAAGTCAGAACTGTATAAACAGAATCTTGGAATCGTAAAACCGAATGTCGGTTTATTGTCTTTTCTAAGAGACGCCAAGTCTTATTATAAAACCGCCTTAGTCACAACAGCCAGCACAAAAAATGTTAACAGTCTCTTAGATTACTTCCTGCCTGGAGAAAGTTTGTTTGATGTTATTATCTGCGGCGAAGATGTTGTTAAGGGTAAGCCTGATCCCGAATGCTATAAGACTGCAGCTAGTAAACTAGGTGTCGACTCAAGTCAGTGTTTAGTTTTTGAGGATACTGAGGTCGGCATTGATGCAGCAACAGGGGCCGGCATGGTTTATATAAGGGTCCTGATGTGAAGCAAAAGATTTTTTTTATTTTACTTTTTCTGGTAGGCATTTTAGTAGGCTCATTTTATTTACAAGATTTTCTACACTATCAACACCCTTCGTTCGGTAATAGCTTGACCGCAAAATTATGGTTATCGCTGACGTTGGCTATAGTAGTTCAATTTATTGCACACTTGCTACGTGCCTACAAATCTCGGCTGCTAATAAATAACATCCGCCAAGCCGGTACGGGCACCTTATTCAAGGGTCTGTCCGTCGGATTTTTGTTTAATACATTATTGCCATTGAGAATAGGTGAATTAATCAGAGCGGTATATATTGGTGACGCACTTTATATAAGTAGGACTGCGGTATTTATATCCATAATTATCGAGCGTGTGGTTGATGGCTTTATTTTAGGGACATGTTTTATAAGTGCTGGGTTGCTTTTTAGGGATACCTCTCCTGGGTTTACCACTCTCACCCATATTGGTGTGGGTGTATTGGCGGTGTCAACTTTATTGACATTCTCTATCTATGCTCTACGCTCAGAAAATAAAATTATATTAAAGATCGTTCACGCTCTTAGTAATGTGTTCAATCAGAATATAAGTAATCGCATAAAATTCACGGCCTGGTCAGGTATCTATGGAACACGGCTAATGCTGTCTGATAAAAAGACTTTAGGAAAGTATTTTCTCCTTTCGCTAGTTATGTGGATGACATATTTCGCATCTACCATAATCGTTGCTACAGCCTTTTTTCACGGCTTAAATGCTACTAAGGCTTGGTATACCATTCAATCAACCTATGCCGGCGTTAGTGCTCCGGCAGGTCCGGGTTATATTGGGACCTTTCATCTGATAGTTACTAGACTTTTGGATGATATACACCTAGTCTCACCGGGTGTATTCGCCTCACTAATTTGGCTGGTGATGGTATTGCCTATCTCATTAATAGGGTTGGCTGTACTTATTAAGCAGCGTGTTGGTAGTCAACAGGAATTACCCAGCGAACAGATGCTTATTAATAAACTCCATCGTGAGAAGAATATTAGTCAAGAACTCTCACATTTCCTGGATGCGTACTTTCAGGGTGAAGAGATAAACCAAATCTTAACCCACGCTGAATTAGAAAATAAATTCAAACTTATTAAATCGTTCCGTGGCGGCTCAAAGGCTCACACTATGCTAGTCTGGCAAAACCAGGAAATGCGGGTTAAGAAAATATCCTTGCTCCAGTACTCAGACAAGCTTGAGAGTCAAGCCCAATGGCTAATTTCACGCCAGGACTTACCCAACTTGCCCAAAGTGGTTCATCAGGAGAAAAATGACCATTATTACTATTATGATCTAGCCTACCACGAAGAGTTTTCTCCGTTTTTTGATTACATACATTCACACTCTGCGCATGACGGTTTTAGAGTCCTTAATAAGGTTATCTCCTTCACTGAAAAATCCATATATAAGGAAAAGCCAGCTAGCAATGGTTTAAGGAACCTAGAAAAATATATTGATGAAAAGGTTATTAGCAAGGTCAACGACTCGGGCTCATTAAGCAATCAGGTTAATGATTTGCTCGAGTACAAGAACATTATTGTTAATGGGCAAAAATATTTGAATGTACTTCAAGCGGTAGAGAAGATAAAAAATAATAAAGTGATGATGGAGGAGCTATCAAGCTATAGCGAGACGCCGATTCACGGAGATCTAACCGTTGATAATCTTATAGTCTCGGAGGCTGGTGACTTCTTACTGCTAGACCCGAATAATGAAAACCAGGTATCCTCAAAGGTTGTAGACTTCGGGAAGCTTTATCAATCGCTTCATTCTGGCTATGAATTCCTTATCCAGCTGCAAACATGTGAAATCAAAGATAACCGTATCAACTTCGAAGATTCCAAATCCCATAAATATGCTGAGATATTCCGCTTGTTGGATGCCTCGTTAAAAAAACAGCTAGCTCCCGAGGACTATCGTTCACTCTTATTCCACGAAGCTGTTCATTACTGCCGGATGCTTACGTATAGAGTAGATATCAACGAGGAAACCGTTCCTATCTTTTATGCTATCACCGTAAAGTTGTTTAATGAGTTCTTGGCCCAATATGAAAAATAGGTTATCCCACATTATTAAGACCCAGCACGCGAAGCCCTTTTTCCGCTATTTTATAATGGCAGGCGTAATTGTTGTTATAGAAGTATCCACTTTCGCGTTTATGAATTCATCCTTTAAGATTAATTACCTCCTAGCCACTCCTTTGAGTAATGTGGTCGCTATTGCTCTTAATTGGTACTTCAGTCGAGTCTACGCTTTCCGTGGCCGGAACAAGCATAAAACCCATGTTGAATTCACCTTGATTACTGTTGTCAGTGTGATTGGGGTAGGAATACAAACGGCAGTCACGGCTATATCAGTTGAGCTACTGAGCTTAACCCCTTTAGCTGGTAAAGTCATAGCCATAGTTGTTACCTTTTTCTGGAGTTATTGGGTGCGCAGGCGCTTCATTTTTAAGAGAGAGTTATAACCAAGGGATAAGCTCCTCACCGGTGTACTGAGGTGTCAGATAGATTGCCAGGTGGTTTTTCTTACAGTACACTTGTATTGCGCGTTATAAAATAAATATATGGCTAGAACAAAAACCAAACAGCAGTCTTTTTTTAGAGCAAACCGGAAAGCTTTGTTACTACTAGTGTTGGTGGTAATTGTGGGTCTAGCTATTTACGTAAAAAATGGTCATACGTCTACCTCCAGTTCAGTTGGGAAGGATCAGTCGGGGTCGGGCTACGTTAATCTAAATCCGCCCACGGCTCAAGATAAAGCCGCTAACAATGCCCTTAAAGACCAATTAGGGCAGGACCAGTCGCCCGCAGCAGCCGTTCAAAACGGTAAAAAAGTTGTTACGCCAGTTATAACCAGTGCATCTGCTGATAATGTTAGTGCTTACGTGCCAGGTGTATTTGAAGATGGCGGCACCTGTACCATGAAAGCTACCTTAGGCTCTCAAACTATCACCAAAACATCCACAGGCTTTGAGAATGCCTCCTATACAAGCTGCCCACCAATCGATCCACAACTCAGCTCCGGCAACTGGGTAGTCACTGTAAGCTACAGCTCAAACACCGCTCAAGGCGAATCGCAGACCTCTCCAGTAAAGGTTAACTGAAATGGTAAAGATGGGTTTTAAGTCTAACTTAAGCATCTTGAGCGCACTTATATTTGCGTTCTTGGTGCTATTTTCGGCTGCTGCGGCCCATCGCGCTCTAGCTGTAGCACCAAGTGATTGGCATGCCGGGCGGATCATTGATGATTCCATTTTTTATAATTCCAACACCCTGAGCAGCGGTGATATCCAGAATTTTCTCAATTCCAAAGTACCAGTGTGTGATACCAATGGTACCCAAATTAAAAGCGGCAGCCAAACTAGGGCCCAATATTCACAAGCTAACGGAGTCAACCCGCCTTTTACATGCTTGAAGGATGCTCACGCTAACATTCCTTCTCTGGCCGCCGATAGTTACTGTAGTGCGGTAAGTCCGGTATCAAATGCCTCTAGTGCTCAGATTATATCAACTGTATCTCAAGCTTGCGGTTTAAATCCGGAGGTCATACTGGTTCTCTTACAAAAAGAAGAAGGGCTGATAACTGATGACTGGCCGTGGCCCGTCCAATACCAACAAGCAACGGGGTTTGCATGCCCTGATAGCAGCTCCTGCGACCCAAAGTATGCAGATTTTTTCTCCCAAGTCTATTTTGGGGCCCGCCAATACCAGATATACGCTAAGCAGCCAACCTGGTTCAACTTCATTGCTGGTAAAACCTCAAATGTCCAATACAACCCGAATACCAGTTGCGGATCTAGTCCTGTAACAATACAGGACCGCGCCACGGCCGGCCTCTATAATTACACCCCCTACCAACCGAACCAGGCGGCTCTTAACAATATGTATATAGGTAAGACAACCGGTGATAGCTGTAGCACCTATGGTAACCGCAACTTTTGGAAAATGTTTAATGAGTGGTTCGGCCCAACGATAGTAGGTAGTGCAGCATCTCCCTTATATAAAGCGACCGGCAGTCCTGAAATTTATGTCGTTAGCGAGGGGTCAAAGTATTTGGTGCCTAGCCCGGACATTTTGATAGATTATGGCCTCACCCGTTATGATGCCGCCACTGTCGATCAGAGTTTCCTCGACGGTTTCCCGGCAGGCTCTACCCTAACTAATCTCGCTAAAAAACAGTTTGACTCTAGTGGTACCATCTTCATGTTTGATGACGGGAGACGTTTCAGGATTCAAAGTGGCCAACAATGTACCGATTGGGGATTGGATTGCTTTAACACCAATGTAACAAAGACACTGCCAAATAGTTTCATAGATCTCTATACCAACGAGGTTGGAACTATTCCTCCAATGATGGCATATAACGGAGTTGTTTATAGATTAGAGGGTGGAAAGAAAAGACCAATTATAAGTCCAATATTTGTTGATGTCCTGGGAGGCTGGGGCCAGGTACAACCAATGAAGGATAGCAATGCCTCCCAACCGCTAGGCAAAGCTTTAATTGCTGATAAAACCATTGTTAAGTATGGTTCAAATCCAAATCTGTATATGCATGAGGCTGGCACGCTCTACCCAATTGATAGCATAGATGCTATTTCAGCTTGGGGCCTTACAAACTTCGTGAACCCACCTTCCATCTTTGACACAGACCCATTGCCGCGCGGTAGTAGTCTTTCAATTTTTGCCTCTGACTCTGGTGGTAATAAATATCTCGTTAGTGCTGGAGTTAAGTATTCTTTGCAAGGTCAAGAATCATACTGGTCGGGCTTTACATTCCAAAGCTTCACTACCCCAACCGGGCAGCTGAGTAGTTTGAGCACCGTAAATCCTTATTCCGCCTTCCGATCAACTGTTGGCGAAATCTTCATAGTCTACAATAGTAAACGATATATTTTCCCAACTATGGATGATTTCCTGGGCTTGGGGTACGACACCGCTAGAATCTCCCCGGCATCTAACCTGCTATCGATTCAAGCCACCTACGGCGGCTTGAATTTATCCAATGGCCGAATGTTCAAAATTTCCGGGAGTGACCAGATTTATCGTATAAACGGCGGCAATAGCCAATACGTTAACTCCACCAACTATCCCGGTCTGCCATATGCAAAAATAATAACGATAGACTCCATAACAGCAGCCCGTTATCCAGTAAGCGGAACTTACACGCCTTGAGTTACAAGCTTCTTATCTGTATAGTCTTATTGCAATAGCACAGATTAAAAGAGGTTTGTCTTGGCCAAAGAAAAAATACTGAAATACGAGGGTTATGATATCTCCGAAAGTCTAGCTCTTTCAACCGGGGGAGGTATTGAGGATTGGGAAAATATTTCTAAATCCCATGTCGAGATGTACAGAAAGTATACGCCGTTAGACCCAGACGATTTTGTTTTGGAAGTTGGCTGTGGGATGGGGCGTGATGCCATTGAGCTTAGCAAAATTCTGTCCAAAGAAGGCAAATATGTTGGGTTCGATATTATGAAGTCAAGTATTGAATGGGCCAATGAGAACATCGCTAAGAAACATAAAAATTTTAAATTTTATTATTACGATATAGAAAGCCCGATTCATAACAGTAGTGGCTCTATTAAAACAACCGACATAAGACTGCCGGCCAAAGCTTCATCGGTTGATAGGATTTTCTTGCATTCTGTTTTTACGCACATGTTCGAACGCGATATCTTGCACTACCTAAAAGAATTTAATAGAGTTCTCAAGTCAGATGGTCTGGTGCTAGCTTCGTTTTTTATTATTGATGAACCTGCATTAAGATCCCTTCGGTCCGGGCGCGCCATAAAAAACCGTCACCCTCTTTCGTTTGAACATAAACTTAACGCAGGCTGCTATGTAAATGATCCGGACTACCCTGAGGGAGCAGTTGGTTTTACCCCCAAAAAACTCAAGCAAATGCTTCGGAAGTCTGGACTCGGTATAGCCGGAGGGCATGTCCACCGCGGTGCATGGTCCGGTCTTAAAGGCTCTACTGGGCAAGACGTATTAATTTTGGGGAAGCAGTCAAGACTTGACGGTTTCCTACAGTACGCCCAACCAATGAAGTTTACTAACCGTTGAAGAATTAATTATGGATAATGTCGTTCCAGACAATATCCAGCTGCCACTCCCATTCGTTTTCAACGCTTTTTAGACCATTTTTTATTATTTTTTGACGTAAGTCTTCATCGTCAATAAGCCGTCTAATTTGTTCAGTCATGGCTGCTGGAGACGGTTCAGCTATCAAACAGTTATCGTCATGTCTAAACAACCAAAGGTTATCTTCGTTGTTATTAGTTACAGTTGCCATGCCCGAAGCCATATATTCAAATGGCTGGTATGAAGGATGCTTGGTTAGCATATAAACTACACCAATATCACAGCTACGGTAAAGAGTAGCTACTTCGTCTAATGATTTAAGGAGGCCAAGATTTGTAATTAATCCGCCTAGATTGTAATGTGACTCGTCCCAATCAGCACCGGCTGTAATAATTTCAATCTTATCACCGTAGGTGATAATCAATTGTTTCATTATTTCTATAGAAAGCGTAAAGGCATTACGCAGATTACTCGGTCGGGTGTAGAAAAAAATTCTGACAGGCTTGTGACGTTTAAATTTACGTGAGACGTCAGGATGATAGATGCGTCTATCAACAGCCGGAACGTAGCTTATACCCTGAAAGCCGTGGCGTTTGTTTAGCGCCATGAGTAGACCTGGAGTATTTACCAGACCCCTAAATGGGAACCTATAGGTCGACTCAGCTAAAGCTGATATAGCGCCAGCCGGATAAAAGAGTGGCTCATAATCCATAGCACAGTAGTACTTACGCTTGGTTCTATTGAATCTAAGCAAGTAGTATGCCGAGGTCCAAAACGTACAAAAAGCAATGTCGCTGGCTGGAAGTTCAGACAACCCTTTATCGCCCAGGCCATCAAACATAATTAGTTTTGCATCTTTAAGTCCCGGGAAGGCACTTGTTATCTTCTCTCGGAACATTTTTTCATCTCGAGCTTTCCTGTCGTAAATAATTATGCGATTTTGGACGCCTTTAGCTTGAGCATAATCAATGAAACGAAAAATTGTGTACGCACCTCCAAAAGTCATGTGTTCGACATAGGGTACAAACCAGTTAGCGGTCTTGATGGGGCCAAGATGCGGTCTACCAGTAGCTTTTTTGCTAGCTTCAAAGTCTTTGGTCGTTATCTGGAAGACTGGATTACTTATATAGTTACGCTCTTCGGTAATTTCAGCTCGGGAGCGGCGCAGCCAGTAGAAACGAAATTTAGATTTAGCCATTCTGATGAAAACGCCTGGGCCTTTGGTGAAGAGGACTTTTGTGCCGATTTTAGCCAAGTGGAAAAAGGTTCTGACTTTTCTAGTCATAACTCCTCCTAAACTTGATTTGTTCACTCATAAGCTCTAAGTTCGGATTAAAGTATGGGTCGTTATATTCGAGGTACGGTCGATAATAAATCATTGATCTCTCATAGTCAGATGGCGGAAAATTCTGATAAGAACCTACCGACTGCGATTCGTGATGCTGAAGCTGGGCATATGGCCAGCAGACATTAAGATAGCCTGCCTCATACAGTTGCAAGCATAGCACAACATCACTACCACCCATTATAAGTTTTTCTTCAAATCCACCGACTTTATCAAATTTCTCAGTCTCAACTGCAAGACAGGCCCCGGTTACAGCTAAATAGTTGCGAGGCCAATCTGGAAGCCAGAATAGAGTGAAGACCCCCGGTCTGAGATTTCTGAATATGTGCCCGGCAGCGCCAACCATACCGAGTATGACTCCGGCGTGCTGGATTGTGCCGTCCGGATAAAATAGTAGCGCCCCTACTGCGCCTCTATCCTTCTGCAGGGCAACGCCAGTTAGTTCTTCTAGCCACTCAGGGTTGATGACTTCTGTATCATTATTCAAGAAAACTAGAGCCTTGCCCTCTGCCTGCTTCCTCCCAAAATTGTTAATAGCGGAGTAGTTAAAAGGCTTGTCATAATGATAGACTTTAATTTTTTTATTACCCTTGAGGGAGTCTATATAATCAAGTGTTGCTTGTTCGCTACTATTGTTTGATATTAATATTAATTCGAAGTTCTTATATGTAGTTTTCTCTAAAATACTATCCAGACAAAGCCCCAATAATTCAATCTTATCTTTAAAGGGAATAATAATTGAAACCAATGGCTCTCCCACAAGGTCATATTTGATATGGTGATTGCTCGGCCGATCCGGAATATCTAAAACTTTAGCTTTAACATCATTACGCTTAAAGTACTCCTCTAAAGCTCGAGTACCTGCATCGTGTGAATAGTCCTTTATGGTTACTTGCTTAGCGGTTGAGCTTTCAGCCATCCTCATGTGGTAAAGAATTTTAGGGATATGAACTATCTGTGGTTTGTGATCAAGAGCTCTCAATATGAAATCATAGTCCTGTGACCCGTCATATTCAGATCTCAGACCACCAACTTTGTTTATCATTTTTTTTGTTGTAACCAGGAAATGGGCTGGGTAATTAACGCAGAAAAAAAGATCGGGAGACCATCCCGGTTTAAGAAGAGGAATCATTCTAGTTTTCCCATCATCACTCAGTCGGTCTTCATCACTATAAAAAAGATCGGCTTTGGGGTTGGCTTTTATGGCTAATGCAACCTCTGCGAGAGCCCATGCGGGTAAAATGTCATCATGATCTAGAAATGCTATATAGTTGCCGAGGGCCTGTTCAATACCCTTGTTTGTATTCCCGGATATGCCTAGATTCTTATTGAGCTCTATGTAGTTAATCCTCTTGTCTCGCTTGGATGCGTTTTTAATACCTTTGGCTCTCTCGGCGTCAGACGAGCCTCCAATCACTAAACAAAGTTGCCAACGCTGATAGTTTTGAGCAATTACCGATTCAACCAGCTCATCTATATATTTCTTTGGCGTGTTGTAGCACGGGACAACTATCGATATTAATGGTCCATTAGAAATTTTTTTATGATTAACAAGTAGTGGTTCTTTCTGCTTAATCCACTCCTCATAGGTCAAATCGCTAAGGTTAGGAAGCGGTTGTTTTTTTATAAGAGCTTTCACAGTTTGACGACGTTTTGATCCCACCGGCAAAAGTTTGTTGACCAGTTTGCCTTGGATGCTGCGATACATCTAATTGGGCCTTTTCGAACTGTTGAGTGTTTTGGCTTTCGTTTTTTTCAACCAACTTGTATTTTTAATATCCAGCTCGGTTTTTAGTTCATGAAGTTCCCGGCGGAGTTGATCTAGCTCCTTATCTTTCAGTTTAAGTATTTTCTCGAAGTGTTTAATCGTACCCCTAATATATTTATCCATTTTGGCATTGTGCTCTAGCATGTCCTTGGTAGTCCATCGCTCTGATATGGCACCGATTGATGGTAGCAACTGATTAGGTTTAGAGTCAGAACAAACCATTAAGAAATAGACCGATTTCGCGGGCTCGATTGGTGCAGCGTTAATCGTAACCATTTCAGTCGTATCGTTGCTGGCGATCAGTTTCTTATTCAGGAGGGCGTTATAAAGCCAGGTAGACTGGTAATACGTTTCGACATTTTTAAAAAAGCTACCTAGTAGCTCTTCTAATTCCATCTGCTTAAATTCATGGACATGAAAGTCAGCGCCTTCGGGAAACTCTGTATCATTCGGGGTTGAAACTATAAATTGGCCACCATCTCTTAAGACTCGTTTAACCTCGGCAACGAATTTCTTATAGTCTTGGATATGTTCAATGGTCTCAAAACTAACCACTACATCTACTGATTTATCTTCAAGTGGGATCTCAACCGCATCACCGATTTTAAATTCAATTTTTTCCGACGAATAATGCTCTCTCGCGTAGTCAATCGCTGGTTGGTTTAGGTCGACGCCGATTACTTTTTTAGCCTCAGCGGCCAGCATATTGCTTCCGTACCCTGAACCACAGGCAATATCTAAAACTATTTTTTTCTTAACAAGTGCAGTAGCTGCTTTATAGCGAACAAGGTGTTCGCCGTACATCATGCTACCCTTATGATACTCCGGCACCATCCTCTCACCACTGTCATCTAGATTTACGGCCATTAGTCCTCCTTGATATTTATTTGATGATTTGGGTGTATAGATATAAAAGTATCGTCCCAGCCACTGATACTAAAATCTGCCATGCGCTCACGCCAATCATAAAACAGAGTACCATTTTCATTAGCTATAGCGGGGGAAATGCTATATGTGCCATTACCAAAAATATTATCGATTTTATACTCGACGCTTATCTTATCGCCATCTTTGACTGACTTAACCTTGATGTGTTCAAGCTTAGTATTAGTAGTAAAAACTGGCTCTTCTTCATCCTTTCGTTTTATCATCAAGCCATATATTTGATTCTGCACCTTTTTATTAGCCTTCATGTTCACAACTACCGTAATCTGATCCCCGGGATTATAATGATCCTTTTCTTCTGAACCGTTATAGAATTTAGCCGAGGTTATATAAATATCCCGATTTCCCCACCGCTGTTTTGTTTTTTTACTATCACCCTTTTCGTCGGCTGATTGCTCAATGAGTAGATCGTTGTAGGCACTAAGTACCTCCCCAGTACGACCGATCTTCTTGAGTTCACCCGTCTCTATTAGTAGAGCACGGTCACAAAAACTCTCAATCGATCCCTTGTCATGTGAGACAAAAACCACTGTTCTCTTCTCTTTCTTAAGAATTCTAAAATAATCAAAGCATTTTTGCTGGAAAGTCGAATCGCCGACTGCCAGTACTTCGTCTACTAGTAAAATGTCGCTGTGCGCCCGGATAGCAATAGAGAAAGCCAGACGAACCTGCATGCCAGATGAGTAGTTTTTTAGTTTTTGATCCATGAATTTTTCTAGTTCAGCGAACTTAACTATATCTTTATACATTGCCATCATTTCCTTACGGCTGAAACCAAGCAAGGCACCATTCAAAAACACATTCTCTCTTCCCGTAAGTTCGGGGTTAAATCCTACTCCAAGCTCAATGAACGGCGTAAGACTTCCCCTGACATAGACCTCCCCCTGAGTAGGGGAATAAATACCCGCCAGCAGCTTAAGGAGGGTGCTCTTGCCGCTACCATTGCGGCCCACTATTCCGAAGAATTCTCCCGTCTTCACCTCGAAAGAAACGTTTTTTAAGGCATGCTGAAGCTCATAGCCTTTTTCCCGTCTATAAAAGTTAACTGCTGCAGACTTTATGGAAGAATTCTTTTCGTGCGGAAGCTTGAATAGCTTACTAACATTCTCAACCTTGATCGCAAAATCATCCATAGTTATATATTCTCCGCGAAGAATTTGGATTCTCTTCGAAAGTAGGTTACCCCAGCGATAAAGACCAACACAACGATAGTAAAGGGTATGAATTTATACCACCCACCATTAAACACCTGATAGATTGTTCGAGTCTGGTGGGTCACGACAGCGTAACGCGTATCCTGAATGGTCTGCGCCATGGGATTAAGCATTATTAATTTTTGGAAGGTCAGGTTTGTTATACGAGCCAGTGGGTAGAGAATGGGCGTTAAATAAAAACCAGCCTGCAAAATGACTTCCCAGATATAGCTAACATCTCGATATTTAACAAATGCTGCTGACAAGAAAAGTGATAAGCCTACTGCAAATATATAAACTTCAAGCAATATTAAGGGCAACCAGAGGGTTGTTCTTAGAAGGTCAACGTGATTCACGAATAAGAAAACAACGACGACTAATAGGTTTAGGAAAAGATTGATGAGGGCTGAGATGCTGCTGCTCAGTACTATTATCCACCGCGGGATGCGTATTTTCCGGATAAGATCACCCCTGCCAACAATGGAGCCCAGGCTTTGCATAGTCATCTCATTAAAGAAATTCCAGATAATGATCCCTAGTAATAAATAGACTGGATAGTGTGGAACTCCGTTACCTAGCTTCAAAAATTTAACAAAGACTAAATACAATATAACGAATAGGAGGAGAGGCCTAAGCAGTGACCAGGCGTAGCCTAGCATTGAGCCTTGGTAGCGCAGTTTAAAGTCAGTTCTCACCAGTTCCGCCAGTAACGCGCGGTTTTTCTTAGAAAAGATATGTTTCATGAAGCTTATAGGTAATAATTATAGAGGACTAAGGAGTATTTATAAACCGATGGCCGAAGTTGACGCAGCTGTAGTTATCCCTAACTGGAATGGCATAGACTCTATTGGCGACTGTTTGGACTCCATGCAAGCTCAATCTGAACCCGCACATATTATTGTTGTTGATAATGGATCGGCCGATGGTTCGGTAGATTTTATTGAAGAGCACCACTCCGAAGTAGAGCTAATCAAGCACGCTAAAAATCTAGGCTTCGCGGGCGGTGTTAATGCCGGCATCCGCAGGGCTATTAATCAAGACTTCAAATATGTAGCCCTCCTTAATAACGATGCCGTGGCCGACAAAGACTGGTTGAAGCATTTGGTCAGCTTTTTGGACAGCAATCCCAAGGCTGGTATTGCTACCTCCAAAATTTGTGACAGCCATAGAGCACATCTGGACAGCACCGGCGATATATACACTACTTGGGGCCTGCCGTTCCCCCGTGGCCGCGGCGAGGCTTTTAGCGATAAGTACGACAATGATACTTGGGTCTTTGGCGCATCCGGTGGCGCCAGTCTTTACAGGGTAGGTATGCTTCAAAAAATTGGTCTATTTGACGATGATTTCTTCGCCTACTACGAGGATGTTGATATAAGTTTCCGGGCCCAGCTAGCCGGCTGGAAGGTAGGCTATGTGCCCCGCGCCCTGGTCTATCATCAAATTAGTGCCACCAGCAACAAAATTAAAGGCTTTGCCACCTACCAAACGTTGAAAAACCTGCCCCAACTGTTTTGGAAAAATGTGCCCTTCGGCTTGTTCCCAAAGATTATGCCGCGTTTTACAGTTTTATATTTCTCAATATATTTTAGCGCTCTATCCCGTGGCCAGGTTTGGCCGGCTACTAAGGGCCTTTTAGCATCGCTACTCCTATGGCCCAAAAAAATCGTGCAAAGATACAAAATCCAATCCCATAGGAAAGTTAGTACAGCCTACATTGACTCTATGATTACGCAGGGCTTGCCGCCCAACGCCCACAAACTAAGAAAAGTTTTTAGAATGAGTGGGCAAGTATGAAAATTGTAATTGATGCCCGCGAATCCGGTACCAGCACTGGCCGCTATATAGATAGGTTGGTCGAGTATTTGCATAAGTTGGAGCCGGAATATGAAGTTGTGGTCCTAACTAAGACCCCGAGGATTAATTACATAAAAGATGTGGCCCCTGGGTTTAAAGTTCTCAGTTCCGACTACAAAGAGTTCACTTTCGCTGAACAGCTCGGCTTTTTAAGACAGCTCCGTTCATTAAATGCTGACCTAGTACACTTTAACGCGCCCCAGCAGCCTGTCTTATACTCTGGCCGCTCCGTCACAACCATACATGACCTCACAACCGCCCGGTTTAATAATCCTTCCAAGAATTGGCTGGTGTATAAGTTCAAGCAACAGGTTTACGGGTGGGTAGTAAAGCGTGTAGCCAAAAAATCCAATCGGCTTATAGCCATCAGTAATTACTCCAAAACTGACTTAATAAAATTTACAGGCATTAATCCGGACAAAGTTGAAGTTATCCACGAGTCCGCTGACAATATTACCGAGCCAGCCGAGCCGCTTGAGATATTGAGAGATAAAAAATTTATAATGTACGTCGGCCGGCCAACGCCCCATAAAAACCTCGAGAGGCTGGTTGAAGCGTTTTCAATTTTAAGACAAAATAATCCGGAACTGCTGTTGGCGCTAGCCGGAAAAGTTGATAAGAACTACGAGCGTATTAAAAATATTGTGGAGCAAAAGGGGTTGGCTAAGTCTGTGATATTCACCGGCTTTATCTCTGAAGGACAACTCCGGTGGCTCTATGAGAACACCAAGGCTTACGTTTTCCCAAGCCTAAGCGAGGGCTTCGGTTTGCCGGGTTTGGAGGCTATGGTCCACGGCGCCCCGGTGCTCAGCAGTAGGGCTACTTGTTTGCCAGAAATCTACGGCGATGCCGCTCACTATTTCGACCCCTTGGACGTGGAGGATATGGCATCAAAAATCAGTGATGTGCTGACAGATTCCAAGCTAAGGAACGACTTAGTCAAAAAAGGTCACGCCCAAGCCGCCAAATACTCTTGGGAGACTAGCGCCGAACAAACTCTAGAAGTCTACAAAAAAAGCCTTTCTTAGGTGTTATCTCTGGTATACTTGGCTCAAGATGAGCAAGGAGTCAGTCATTATCTCATTCGTGGTGCCGGTGCATAACGAAAGCACCGGGTTGCTTGATTTTCACGAATCCCTTTTAGGAGTCATCAGGAAAGACGTCAAGGATCCATACGAGCTTATCTATATAGATGATGGCAGCAGCGATGACAGCGCCGAAATTATAAGTAAGCTGGCTAGCAGCGACCACTCTGTAGAGCTAATTAAGTTTTCCAGAAACTTCGGTAAAGAAATTGCCATAACCGCTGGCATTCATCAGGCAACCGGTCAGGCAATCATCATGCTAGACTCCGACGGCCAGCACCCGGTAGAGCTAATTCCTCAGTTTATATCCCACTGGAAAGCCGGCAGCAAAGTAGTAATTGGAGTTAGAAGTGCCAACCAAAAAGAAGGTTTTATAAAGCGCTACGGATCAAAACTCTTTTACGGCTTTTTTAACCGTTCCACCGGCATGAGGTTAATGCCAAGGGCAACTGATTTTAGGCTTATTGATAAAGCCATCCAGCATGAATTCAAGCTTATGACTGAGCGTAACCGCATCACACGCGGGTTGATTGATTGGTTAGGATATGATCGCGATTACATAGAATTTAAAGCCAGCCCACGCCTGAGCGGTGAAGCCGGCTACTCATTTAAGAAACTATTTAAACTGGCTATTGATAGCGCCATTTCGCTAAGCATCTCACCGCTATACATTACCGCCTATATTGGGGCGGTTATCTTGCCGCTTTCCACCTTACTTGGGTTGTTTATGCTGGTTAACTTGGTGTTAGGCGATCCTACGCACCTGCATGCCACCGGCACGGCTTATCTTATGGTTCTGGTCCTATTTTTGGTGGGTATACTCCTATTATCACAGGCAATTATTGGATTGTATCTGTCGCACATCCATACCGAGACTCAAAACCGTCCACTCTACGTAATTGATCAAGAAAACTCCAAAAACCTCTAGATGTAATCTAGGCCGAGATTGCCAAGCCACGAGCGGGCAAGCAGTTTTTAATAATAAATTAATGTTCTGGTATAAATACTTAACAAGTTAAGTATTTACTTAAGCTCAGTGGGGGAGTCTTTTGTTTCAGTTTCTGAGGCTTGAGTCTTGGTGGCCTTCTTTTTGGCTGGCTTCTGCTCGGTTGGCTCTACAGCCTCCACTACCGGCTTCAACACAATATGGCGGTCGCGGCCAAAACCAACTGACTCGGTCTCTATGCCATAGTCGCTGGCGGCCTTATGGACAATCCGGCGGTCAGCGGCATTCATAGCCGGCAAATCTTTAGGTTCACCCTTGTCTTTGGCCTCCTTGAACCAGATTTCGGCTTGTTTGGCTAGGCGTTCCCCCCGCTGTTTCTTATACTCGGCTACATCAATATTGATGCGGGTGTGACTAAAGTTCTGGCTCCTAAGCGCGTTACTGATAATAAATTGTAGGGCCCGCATGGTATCGCCCCTCTGCCCTATTAAAAAGCCGTTGAGGTGGGTCGACGGGATATCCAGCTCAATGACTTCCCCGTCCTCGCTGGTGGCGTGTACGTCGGTATTGAGACCAAAAAAGGATAGTAGGTCTTCCAGATATTTTTTGGCATAGACTATGGCTTCTTCCAGGGAATCGTTAGTTAAGGTCGCATCGCTACTCATCGTTTCCTCCTTTTCTTAGATTTTTTGGAGGATGATTTTTTGGTTTTTGCTTCGTCGCTGATTGTCGTTCTGGTAATTTTCACAGTGCTGTCTAGCTTCTTGACGTCTTTTGGCACAGAAGAGTTGATGCTGGCATCGGCCTCAGCGGCGTCCTTTTTCAGAATTATGGCCTGTTGGATATAGGCCACCGTACTGCTAACCAACCAATATAACGGTAAGGCAGCCGGCAGATGGATTGACACTACCAGCACAACTACTGGTATCAGGAACTGGGTAGAACGGCCAACCGCAGCGTTGACCTCGGCTTGATCGGCCTTGGTCCCCTGCCCGGCCTGGCTCATGATCTGGCGCAAGGAGCGGGAGCCGGTGCTTTTTGGCATAAGCTGGCGGCCCTGCAAGAATTGGGCAACGGCACTAGCGAATACGATGAACATAGCTGGCCAGTAGATACCGCTCGTGCCGGAAGCCATTCGTGTCAGATTAACTACCCCAAACAAAGTGTTATCAAAGCTGTGGATATTGTGAGCTACCCCCTGGATCCAGCTCAGATGGTGCAGGACTGGATATGACAAAGTAACAATATCGTGAGGATGGTTAATAATTCGCCTGATGCTTGAATAAAGACCTATCAGGATTGGCAGCTGAACAAGCAGGATGCCGATTGAGGCAAAGGGATTGATCTCTTTTTCTTTATAGAGCTCCATGGTCATAGCCGATTCTTTTTGACGATCGCCACCAGCGGCTTTTTTGATGCGTTTCAGCTCCGGCTGGAGCTCACGCATTGCCTTTGCGTGATACAGCTGCTTTTTGACTAGCGGCCACATTAGAAGGCGAATGACAATAGTAAAGATAATAATGGCCAACCCAAAGTTATGACTCGGTATCAGAGCCATGATTAGCACTAGCAAATTAAAAATCGGTTGGACGATAGTAGTTGTAAACATAGAAAACTCTCGGGTCTAATGATATCACGTCGTCGCGATAGACTAAGGAGTTCTGGCTAAGATCCCGGCTTCAATCAGCTGTTTTTTAAGCTGTTTGACCAGTTTAGTATATGGCTCCTCAAGCACGTCGTCAGAAAAAACTGTCAGTACAATGTCGTACGGCTGGTTGACGTCACTAGCTAAACTTTGCATAGCCTCAAACAAACGCCGGCGCATGAGGTTACGTTTAACGGCCGATTTATGTACCTTGCGGCTGACCACCACAGCAAATCTGTAGCCAGAACGTTTGGGGTTGGGCTGGCTCTTGGTAGCAAATAACGGTCCACGTACGGTCTTACCGTTTCTATAGACAAACTTCAGGCTCCCGTAGCCGTGGAATCGATTTTTTCTGCTTATCATGGCTACTTTTAGAATATAGGAATTAGTAACTAGCGACCAGTGGGCGTAAATCTGTTAAACTAGTGTGACATGCCTAAACGAACTTATCAGCCCAAAAAGAAACAGCGCAGCCGTGAACACGGTTTTTTAGCTCGAATGTCAACCAAGGCCGGCCGTAATGTGCTTAAGCGGCGGCGAGCCAAGGGCCGCGCCCGACTTTCGCACTAATTTATTCGCAGGTTTCACAACTTTAAGCCACAGAAACGTTGGAGTTGTCCACTTATCGCCAGCTTTTGTCCACACATTAACAGATTGGCACCCTGCGTGTGTACAAGTTTTCACCTTAGCGACCTTTTATTGGTTCTGCTGTAGTGTTTTTTGTCATGACTGTGGAAAAGTACTGCGCGCTCGCCTATAGTAGTGGATAACTCTTGGTCGCAAAAAGCTTAAAACATTAGGGGACATCAGAAGATACAAACTATGCAAGATACTACTCTTTGGCAAGCCGTCTTGGGCGAGATTGAACTGAGTGTATCGCGTGGCAATTTTGTAACCTGGTTTAAAAATACTCAGCTTATCCGTAATAAGGACGGTGTGCTGGTGGTTGGTGTACCCAATATCTTTGTTAAAAATCAACTTGAGCGCAAGTTTAATGAATTGGTACTCAGTGTCTTGGCTAAAAATGGTGTTGAGCCAGAGCGCGTGGAGTATAAAATCCACACCGGTATCACCCTCAGCAATAAAAGCGAGGATGAGGATGTGCTCCGCAACCCAGGAGGCTCCGGGCGAGTTGCCACAGCCCCGCCCCGCCAAAAAACCTCGATTGCCAACATCACCCACAGCTACCGTCAGGGGCTTAACGAGCGTTATAGTTTTGATAATTTTGTGGTTGGAGCCGGCAACGAACTAGCCTATGCCGCCTGCCAGTCAATTGCCACCGCCCCCGGTGCCAAATATAATCCGCTGTTTCTATATGGCGGCGTCGGCATAGGTAAAACGCACCTAATCCAGGCTGTCGGCAATGCCGTACTAGCCAATCGCCCCAACTCTAAAGTGGTTTATGCCTCTACTGAACAGTTTTTGCAGGAATTTGTGGACGCCCTGCGATTCAAGAAAAATACCAGTGATTTTGCCAGCTTCTATAGAAGCGCCGACGTTTTAATAGTCGACGATGTCCAATTTCTGGCCGGCAAAGAGAGAGTCCAGGAAGAGTTTTTCCACACTTTTAATGCCCTACACCAAGCCAACAAGCAAATAATTATGAGCTCTGACAAACCACCCAAAGATATCCCCACCCTGGAAGAGCGGCTGCGCAGCCGTTTCGCCTGGGGGATGACAATCGATATGCAGAACCCGGACTTTGAGACCCGCTGCGCTATTCTGCAATCTAAAGCCGGCAGCCAAGAAGTGGTGCTCGAGCAGGACGTCGTGGAGTTTTTGGCCAGCCGCGTCCAAAGCAACATCCGGGAGCTGGAAGGTGCCCTCAACCAACTCCTGGCATATTGTGACATGCGCCAAGTGGAGCCAAACTTGCAGATTGTCTCAACAATGTTTGAGGGCAGCCGCAACCGCCCTAAACATATCAGCGCTAGAAATATTATTGAGCGCACTGCCAAGCATTTTCATATATCAATGGATGAGATTTTGGGCCCTAAGCGTGATAAAGATATTGTAGTGCCCCGCCAAATTGCCATGTATATGCTCAGAAGCGAACTGCACTTATCGTTCCCCAAAATCGCCCATGAGTTGGGCCGAAAAGACCACACCACCGCCATCCACTCCATAGAGAAGATTGAGAAAGAGATGAGTTATGACGGAGCAATTCGCCAGGATGTGAACGAACTCAAAGAAAGGTTATACGCTTAAATGAACTGTGTAAAAGACGTGCAGAAGCTTAGGACAACTCGCGGACAACTCGTAGGTTTATCCAACTTAACCACAGCCACCCAGTTGTTTTTAGGATTTAAGACCCCCCAGTCCAAGCACTTAAGCTCAGCTTTTACCCAACCTTTGATATTTTCTACACAAGCCTCCACCCCCGGCGATCAAGACTTATCCACGCTATCCACAGGTCCTACAACTACTACTAACCTAAATAAAGGAATAAATATATGAAACTTCAGGTCACCCAGGAAAACCTAGCCCGTGCTCTAAATTCAGTTGCCCGGATTGCAAATTCACGCAATACTCTACCCATTCTTTCTAACGTGCTTTTAAAAACCCAAAATAACCGTTTAAGTATTTCTGCCACTAACCTTGATATAGCTATAACCCACTACATTGGTTCAAAAATAGAAAAAAACGGAGCCATTACAGTACCCGCCCGCCTAATGCAGGATTTTATAAGTAATTTACCTGACAGTGTTTTGAACCTAGAGCTAAACGACAATAAGTTGAGTATCATAACCGACAAATATCAATCAGCCATCAACGGTATAGCCGCCGAGGACTTTCCGGTAATGCCAGCTATTAAAGGTGACACACTTTGGAAAGTTGATGCCAAGGAATTCAAAAAGACTTTGCAGCAAGTAGTTTTTGCCGCCAGTGGCGATGACGCTCGCCCGGTGCTAACCGGAGTTTATTTCCATACCGCCGGTGGTCAGGTAACTGTTGCGGCTACCGATAGCTACCGCTTGGCTGAGCGTAAACTAGGTAAAAGCAAAGACTCAGTCAACTTTTTAGTACCCGCCTCAGCTGCCGCAGATCTACTGCGCATCATTTCAGATACCGACAAAGAAGTGGCCGTCACCCACGATGACCAGCAAGTGCTATTCCAGGTCGGCGACGTCACCTTGGTGGCTAGGCTGATCGAGGGCAATTACCCAGACTACCGCAAGCTAATCCCGTCCAAGTTCACCACCACAGCAACCTTAAAGAAGGCCGACTTTATGAATATCGCCAAGATATCAAGCTTATTCGCCCGCGAGAGCGCCGGCAGCATCACAATTAAAGTCGAAGACAAAAAAGTTAGTATCAATGCCATCGCCTCCCAACTAGGTGAAAACACCGCCACAGCTGACGCTGACGTCACTGGTGGTGGCGAAGTTACCTTGAATTCACGCTACCTAATTGATGCCCTTAACGCCTTTGGTAGCGAAGAGGTAGATTTCTGTTTCAACGGCAAATTGGAACCCTGTATTGTAAAAAGTTCTCAGGACCCAAGCTACCTGCACCTCATTATGCCGCTACGCAG
>CAZVAN010000009.1:0-27912 GCA_964625245.1 uncultured Candidatus Saccharibacteria bacterium
ATTTAAAGCAACTGTCATACAATAGTAATCGAACACCGCAAAGAAAGCCGCCCGGAGGGGGCGGCAATTTGCTTGAAGTTCTAAACAATCTACGCATCTGAGTGCAGGTCAGGCAGATGAAGTTAATGGGTCCGGGCATCGGCTTGTTTTAGAATCCGGGCTCGAGGTAACCGATAGAGTTAATGGGTCCGGGCATCTGTTATCCGGGCTCGAGGGAACCGATGGATTCGGTATCCTGAACAATTTTTTAACCACAAGAAATTTATCTCATCGAAACCCAAAAATAACAGTTTTCCACTCCTGAGAGTATAATCAGGGGTGAATGAGAGCTGTAGGAACTGAGGGCTTGGAAGTCCAGGAGCCGAGGAGTGCTGCTGCGCTTTATGCTGATCTGGTGCTGGGCAATTTGCCGGTGCGTAACGGCGTGGCTCCGCTTTATGACGAAGTTGCAGTCCGTTTTGGATTTAGGCTGCTAAGAGGCCCGGAGGCTCATGAGCATATGCTAGCCACAGAGGGTTTATATGATGATGAAGGCAGCCCAAGATATGGGATTGGCTCGTTCAGAACATCGCTGATGGCTGAAAGTGGCCAAGTGGAGCGGCTGAGCGGCCAAGGCCAGAGGAGAGAAGCGCGTGAGCTAGAGGCCAGGCTGGGCAATGTGCAAAGGTTCTTTGCCGAGCTACGGGCACAGACAGACACTGGCGAAAGTGTTGAATCCTTTGACTGGCAAGCCTGGGAGCAGTACACGTGCGAGCTGGAGCAAGCTACTATCCAGAACGCGGCTGGCCGCCTTCCAAAGATTCTTGGCCGGCTTGGCCAGCACCCATCACTTCGTAGAAATCTTTGACTAACCCCAAGCATAATGATTATACTTTTTAACCGATTGGGTATAATTTGCAATGATTTGTTGGAGTTAGCATCAGGGCCGGGCAGCGGCTCAAACAGAAGTTTGAGTGCAGACTTTAGAGTTGGGCTTCTACCAAATCGTCAAACACGGCTCCGGCAGTAGCAATATAGCCAATGGCCTGTCGTTGCTCTTTTGGCCGCAGCTGATAGTTTACTTCGCCGCCATCAAACAGCACTTTAGTGAACCTTCCAAACGTGATTGTGACTGTTCCATCAGCGTCAAAATTCAGGAACCTTACCGGATCTGTTAAGGTGACGTCTACGTCTTTAAGCTCGTCATGCTCGTCAAAGGCGGCACTAGCTGTCTCTCCTGTAAGGGAATCCTCTGCTAGAAAACGGCCTGTTTTTTTAACAAGATCTAAACTATGTATCAAAGTGCCCGCTCTGGACAAGATGTTGTCCACGGTTTGGGCTGTAAAATCTTGTGCTTGCTCTAGGTTTGGACTTGTCATGATTATTTAATACCATATTTAGTTCATAATGTCCAATTTAATGGTCACTCCGAGTGGTGGCGGCGGGAGTGGGGCTAGGCGGCTTCGGAAAGGCCCGCATTGCGCCCGCGCAGGTTGTCTACCGCGGTCTGGATGTGGCCGGCCTCAGTTTCCCGGCTGACAGTAGCATCTGTTATGGCGTCATAGTCGCGGGTTACCAGCACCTCGCGGAAAAATCGCCCCTCGGTGTGGGAACGGTCATAATCGGTGGCGTTTAGAAAATCAATTACTTCGTGCACAAAAGCGGCATCTACTGTTTCTTCTACGCCATGAATAAAGATAAGATAGCTTACGCGCTCGCTCATTTCGGCCAGTAGCGCTATCTCGGCGGCGTGGAAACCCTCCCAGCCGTCACCGTCATCTATGGCCGCCTGTAGTTCTGCTTGCTCCAACTCTAATATATCGGCTACCCGCTGGCGATTTTGGTCCACCGGCGACGGTTGGCTAGCCTGCTCCTGCCCAAGGGGTTCAATCTGTCTCATAATTAAGATAAACAATACTACCAAACTAGCTTTTTGCAAATAGCAGGCCCGGGCATCGGCTTAAACAGAAGTCCGAGTGCAGCTAATATGCGGGCTCGAAGGAACCACAAGGAATTCACTTTTCAGCTATATTGCCCGGTTTTTGAATTTATTTTTAATTTATGATATAATATACAATATGAATGAGGCAAAGGTCGGCGTCTTTGATGACAATAAACCTATACGCGGGCTTTTGCGTCAAATCTTAGAAATCGACTCCCACACGGTTGTTGTTGAGGCGGCACGTATGCAAGAAGCCATTGCCGTAATTGAGGCCATGGAAGATGGAGATATTGACGTGGCCCTGGTTGACGGCAATCTTGACGGGCCGCAAAGAGGCGGCAAAGACGGAGAATTAATTGCCTCTCTACTACGCGAAAAATTTAGCCGGGTAGTTGTAATTGGAATCTCTGGCAGTGACGCCATAGCCTCGGCCCACATAAACATAGAAAAGTCCAGAGCTGCATCTCTCCTAGGGCCTATGATTAACGATTTGCCCGATGCGCCTAGTCCTGACAACATCTAGTTATCTCTAACCTTCACTCGAATATATGTTCCCTTTAGCCAAGGAATAGCTCAGGCCTCGGATCAAAGAGGGAATTAGGGTTGAATTGAAAAGGCGCCGTGCGGATGCACGGCGCCGGGCGGGAGTCATTAGCGCTCCCGCCCGGGATCCGTTTTGCTTTGCCTCGGGGCACCTTGGCGCCTTACGGCGCGTTGATGGAGCCCCCGGGCGCCTCCTGGGAGTCGGGGCGGCGCAACGGCCAACGGCCGACCACGAAGCCGAAGCAACAGCAAGCGAGAACGGTCAGGGCCAGGGCGGCCGAGACCACCCAGATGAGCCCGTCGACGTCCAGGCCGAAGGCCCTGTGGGCGTAGATGAGTGCCGCGCAGATGCAGGCCAGCGCGCAGAACCCGAACCACCCCTTCGGAGCAACGCTGTTGCTCTTTGAGCCGATGATCATCAAGAGGAACGCCAGTGCCACTGCAAGCCACCCGACCATTGCTGTGATCTCTGCAGACACCTCCACTCCTTTCTGTATGTGCGAGCCAACACTCGCACGGATTGAGCGTTAGCAACCTGCCTAAATAATAAAACTATTTGAAGAACTTACAAGAGTAATGCTTAAAGAGGCCCCGGCATCGGCTCAAACAGAAGTTCGAGGGTAACTCCAAAGTGTGAAAAGTATTATTTTCTAAGCCTACTCTCAGCCTACACAGATAGAATTTGGCTAGGAAGGAAATTTTATGGCAAAAGAAACTGAACCCGAAACAAAGACCGAGCGAAGCGACACAATATCTATACACCGCAACTGGGCCTATGGACTTGGAGCGCTATTAATATTTTTAGTACTACTTATAATTGGAGTTGGTATAGCTGGACGACACGAAGACCTTAGGGAGGCCAAGCCTCTTGGCGGTTTAAGTAGTGGGCTGGCTCAACGCTCGCACCGCTACGCCATGGGCGGAGGCGGGGGAATGGGAATGAATGTTAACAGCGGCAACCGCGTTAACGGCGTAGTTACGTCCGTTAACGGCAGCAACTTTACGGTGGCCGGCTTTGGCTCAACCACCAACGTTACAACTGACAGCTCTACCCAATACCAAGGCGGCAACGCCGTAAAGGTTAACGACACGGTTGTAGTCTTTGGCACGACCAATGGCGGTACCCTTACAGCCACCCAAGTAAGCATCAACCCCTAGAAAACTAACTGATCCGGGCAGTCAAAAAATAGAGAACAAAGGCTAAAAAAGCTGAAGGGCCCGGACGCTTGCGTCCGGGCCCAGTGAGACGTAGGTGTCTCGTCCCGTGGCAGCGCGACCCCAAAAACTTGAGAGTCGTCTGACCAGTTCTGCAGAACGTCGTACGCCTAGTGGACCTGCAGGCGGCCCTCGGCGTGGTGTCCGTTGCCGGAGAACCCGAAGAAGCTCGGGTCCGCCAGGCCGAACACGGCCACACCGCCGGTGTCGACGATGACGACCACCGGCCGGTTGTCCGCGAAGATCTCGTGAGCCAGGTCTTCGAGCAGGGCCGTCGCCTTCATGATGACGGCGTCAACCGCCTCCGTGTCGTAGCTGCCGATTGCGTAGGCCAGCACTGCGAGCTCGAGCTCGCAGTGCGGCAGCTCGAGGTCGACCGCGATGTCGTAGAAGCCGTAGGTGACGTGCCCGGACTGCCCTTGCAGGGCGTCCAACGCCGGGTAGATGTGCTCTTCGAGGAGCCTTGCCGACTCGTCCGAGAAGCAGCGAATGCGGCGAGTTAGGCCGTCGGGCATGAAACCCTCGCCGATCAAGAGGGCAGTCATGCCGAATTCCTCAACTCCTTGTGGTGCATCCATCTGATACGTGCCTCCTCCTCACCAGGTAGGGGATAGGTGTAGCTTAAGGTGAGGGATAGACCTAGGTGCTTGCCTAGACCTATCCCTCACCTTGGTTCTGCAGTAAATGTGCGTTTGGAGCAAAAAATTAAGCTCAACAAATCTGACATATTATACTATATTACTTCTATATAATCAAGTGGTTATGTAGTGCCCCAAATACATTTACTTTAGGGCGGTCATTAACTACACTTCAGTTAAATAACAATAAGAATTATGTATTTTAAGCGTTATACAGACCATAGTGACACTCCTGTTTGGGGAGGCGCTACTTATTATTTCCAAACCGACGATAGTGGCAGAGCTGAAAAGGAACTGGCGGTCTATGATAACGGCAACATAAGAAAGTACGACCACGCTCACCCAAGCGACGAGTATGGCAGCCTGCCTGACGACCCACTCTTTACAGACGACCACAGCCGGGGCGAATGGCAGGATTACCAGATTTCCGAGCAAGAGTTTTTGTCAGCTTGGCAGGACAAGAGCAGGCAGGCCAACCAAAACGCCCTGGAGGCAATCTATAGGACAGGCAAGTGGGCCATTATACTTGGGGTTTTAAATTTTGTTATCCCGCCGCTGTTCGCATACTATCTATACAACTCAACCTTCCACGGCTTAAGCAAGCTGTTCTTAATTGTAGTATCGGCCTTTTTTGGACTCATTTTGGGTGGCGGCTTTATTGTCTTGGGCGGCAGGCTCAGGAGGACTAATTTTGACGAACTGGGGTTGGCCGAGCCGGAGCTCCATAAATTAAGAATTCTTATCTTCCTGGTAATTATTTTTAGTATTTTGAGTGGTGGCGGAGTGGGGCTTTTAAGTCTTTGGCTGCTTTATTTGATAGTCTCAGCTAACGAAAAAATAGGCGAAGCCAATCCGGAATATGAGACATCCAGCGTTGGGGACTCGATTTTTTTTGTATTTTTTATAACTGTAGTTATGTTTTCGGCTTTTGGCTACGTTAACCACGTTAGGGGTGTAACGGAAGTGGTTATTGGCTATATAAGCGGCGCTGTAATATCAGCGATAGGCTTATCGCTAGCGGTTTGGTGGGCGGCAAAACATAACGACAAATTTAGAAAAAAAAGCCGTAAGTACTCAATCCTGTTTGGTGTTTTTATAGTTATGGCCAGTTTGGCCTCACTGCTTTGGGGCGATGGTATATTTCCGGGGCTTATCAACATGGAACTCAAGAGACATGGGCAGCAGGTACAGGCCAGCGTGGTGTCTTACGAGCTCCTTAAAGAGAATGACACCAACACTAAAAGCACCACATACTACAAGGTTTATGACCCATCTCTGGCCGACAGAGTGCTTATAGACCTAAGCTACGACGGCCGAAGCGAAAAGCTAGAGGCTAAGCGCGTAAACATAGACAGGCTCAACCGGCCGGTGTTTACCGCTTTTGCTGAAGATGTTGAGGCCGGAAAAATGGTTACAGTCCGCTACTTGCCCAGCGCGCCCTATATTGTGCGCACACAGTTGGAACTTAACCCTTAGACGTTCTACGAATATCTGACATATGGCAGCTCGGGCCACAGCAGCTGCATGGTTTTCTTGCCCCTAGCGCTGAGGCGAATATATATACCATAGCTGGTGTTTTTAATCACCAATAGGTGTTTATGCTGTAGGTTATGCATAATATTGAGCAAGGTCGGGCGGTCGAACTTAAGCGTCTCCACCAGGTCCTCAAAGTCTTCCTCACCAAGCTCACTAACAATCTGCATTACCAAAGCTTGATCTTCGTGTAGTTCTATTTTTTTCATATTATTACCCCCTTATTTTCCATTAGTGATTTTAACTATAGGTAAATTTACTAAGATAACGCTTGCGTTTAGCTTAAATTGAGCTGAAGTCTAAGGTGTTAATTTGTATAAACTTGACTGTCGGTGCTAGCACCAGAGTCTGAGCCACCAGGAAGGCTGCCGCCGCCAGGCCCAAAGCTAGGATTCAGAATAATTGTAGAAGCGATAGTGGGATCGGAGCTGCTAGGTGTGACTAGTACCGTGCTGCCAGTAGTAATATCGGCTACCGTGGCGGTGGCACCGCTGTTGGTTATAGTTGTAGAGCTATTGATAGTGTAGGTCTTAGACGTGCTGGTGCGAGTATTATTAACCGTGATACTGGAGGGACTAACGGCCGTAACACTGCCAATACCGCCACCACGGCCAAATCGGCCGCCAAAGCCGCCGTTAGCGACGTTGGTTTGAGCCACCTGGGGGCTTGGCTGTTTGCCTTTTTGGTACGAAAGACCGCCGTAAAAACTCAGCCCGCACAGAACCACCAACCCCACAGCACCTAGGATCACTTTATGTACCAGGTTACTTGAAGATGACTTATCCATTGATAGCTACTTGCTCTTGCCCTTCAGTTTGCCATCAAGCAGCTCATATGTTTTCTCGGTTTTGCCGGCGATGGTGCTGTCATGCGTCACGACAATAATAGTGGTGTTCTCTTTCTTGGATAGCTGGTGCAGCAGATCAAATATCATTTTGCCATTTTGGCTGTCTAGGTTGCCGGTGGGCTCGTCTGCCAAAATTAGCTTAGGTTTATTAGCTAGGGCCCGAGCAATGGCCACCCGCTGCTGTTCACCGCCGCTTAGGCGCCCTGGACGGCGCTGCTGCTTAGTCTCGTCCAAGCCAACTTGCTCTAGGAGTTGTTCGGCTCTAGGTCTTCGTTCGCTTTTGGCCATTCCAGCAAATTCCATAGGCAGCATGACATTTTCTATGGCTGAGAGGTTAGGCACCAGGTTATAGCTTTGAAATACAAAGCCGATACTACTGGCGCGGTATTTGATTAGTGCGTGGTCGCGCAGTTTAGTTACGTCCTGGCCGCCAAGTTCAATAGTGCCGCTAGACGGCTTATCCAGCGTGCCGAGTAGCGAGAGTAGGGTACTTTTACCGCTGCCGGATCGTCCAATTATGCTTACAAACTTGCCGTCGTCAACTTCCAGAGAGATATTATCAACCGCTGTTACGGTGTTGCCACCAGAGCTGAACGATTTAGTAAGCTTTTCTACCTTTAACATTTTATTCACTCCTCATTACTTCTGCCGGCCTAACTTTTGCGATAGTCCACGAGGCTATAGAGCTGCCCACGATGGCTATGCCTAAAGCAGCCAAAAGCCCATAGATTACAATGCTGAATCCGACTGCAGCGTGGATATTCGTGAGGCTGGAGCCAACACGGCCAAGGCCCCGACCGCGGGCAACAAAGTTGCCGCCACCAGCTGCTGGTCCGCCGCTTACAGACACTGATGCACCGGCGCCGGCGCCAAACCGCGTAACACTAGTTGTAGTTGAATTGCTGGTGCTGTTATTAACCAAGGTTTTAGTTATAGGGTCGGCAGCTACAATGGCTATCAGGATGCCGATAATCGCAGCTAGCACTGTTAGAGTCACCGCCTCGGTCATAAACTGGCCGATAACTTTTAGGTTGCTGGCGCCAATGGCTTTGAGTACGCCAATTTCGCGGCGACGTTCGCGGACAATCATCAACATGGTAAGAAAGATTATTACTGCCCCAGCCACCACTGCGCCGATTACGCTATAGAGTGAGATGCTTTTGATATTCTGCAGCGAGCTAATCGTATCCTGGGTGGTAGTTTGGTCGTTTGTTACGTCGGCGCTACTGCCTAGGCTATTTTTGATAGCTGTAGTTGTGGAAGCTAGATTATCAATTGAATCTACTTTGGCGGTGGCACTGGTGATATCGCCGGGTTGGGAGGACAGCGTCTGAACGGTAGCAAGCGGCATAATTAGCTGGCTATCGCCGAAGGTATTACCGGTGCCATAAATACCAGCTACCTTAATGGTGGCGCCGTAGGCCGTGAAAGTTGAGCCTACAACCAAACTATTCTTGGTAGCCAGGGTGCTGCCAACCAGCGCCACATTGGCGGTGCTGGCGCCATCAAAAATCTGGCCGCTTTTTAGGGTGAAGGTGCCGCCACCGGCTGAGTCTAGATTAGTAGGGTCGTTGGTGCCAACAACCGTAACCGGTGGTGTGAAGTTGGCTAGGTCCGGCGCATTGCCGCCGATAGAAACAGTGCCGGAGCCGCTGCCGTTGCTGGCAAAGCGGCGTCCTAGAGCTCCAGCGTCTATGGACGAAACTAGATTAGTGTTGCTGCTTGTCAAACGATCGCTAAGCGACTCGCTAACGGATGACACGTGGTTAATTTTGCTGACGCTATCAATTTGAGTCTGGGTGAGAGGGTTACCACCGCCGCCATTAAAGCCGCGAAAGCCAGCTGGCGAAATACTGATGGTATTGCCAACGGTGCCCTTAACATTATCTATTTTTTTGCCAACGGCCTGGTGGGCCAGCAGCATTGAAAGAGCTAAGGCTATGCTAAGGCCAAGTATTACTACTATGGAGCCGGTACGGATATTGTTGCGGAAGGCGTTACGGACGCCGCGGGTTATAACATTCATGTTTTTTGGCTTATCCTTTTATTAGATACTGTTAGGTAGTAAACAGGCGCTTGCTTAGAATAACCTGAAGATTGGTGGCAATGGCGACTTGCGACTCAAGACGATTACGCTAAAGAGATGCTATAGTAGATTTATCGATTACGAGGGTGTTTGATGATTGGGCAAAATGTAGATGAGCGGTAAAAACAAATTGAGGATGCTAGCTCTGATTATTATCGCCACCGGGGTAGCGGTGACGGTTTTCTTGCACGGCCACAACGTAGCTATACTCAACCCTCAGGGCCTAATTGCCCATAAAGAACTGCGGCTGATGGTTACGGCCACGCTGCTGATGCTGATAGTAGTTATTCCGGTCTTTATACTTACTTTTTGGATTGCTTGGCGCTACCGCGAAGGCAACACGCGTGCCCAGTATTCGCCCGACTGGGACCATAACTCGGCTTTAGAGTTTACCTGGTGGGCCTTACCGCTGATTATTATTTCCATATTGGCCGTTGTAGCCTGGAGGAGTTCGCATGAGCTGGACCCTTTCAAACCGGTATATGCCGCCAAAGCACCAATTACGATTCAGGTTGTAGCCCTGGACTGGAAATGGCTGTTTATCTACCCCGAGCAGAGTATTGCCAGTGTTAACTTTGTACAGTTTCCGGCCCAAACGCCGGTTGATTTTCAGATTACCTCCGACGCGCCGATGAACTCGTTTTGGATACCCAGCCTGGGCGGCCAAATTTACGCCATGGCCGGTATGCGCACCCAGTTGCACCTAATTGCCGACGGCAATGGCAGTTACAACGGCGTCAGTGCCAACATATCCGGCCGGGGTTTTGCCGGTATGAAGTTTATAGCCCGCTCCAGTTCGCCGGCCGACTTTGATAAGTGGGTGAGCTCTGTCCGCCGCTCGCCAAACCACCTTAACCAGGCCGGTTACGACAAGTTGGCCCAGCCCAGCGAGAATAATCCAATTAGTTATTACTCCTCAACCGATGCCGGTCTGTTTGACCGAACCCTGATGAAGTTCATGATGCCCACAGGCCAAATGATGCCAATGGATAGTAATGTTGCCCAGTATGGAGCCATGCAGTGATGGTTTTTGCTGAACTTCTGGGCCGGCTAAACGCCAGCGCACTCCACCACGGAGGTGTTGAAATGGTTGGCATTGCCAGCATGGGACTGGCCGGTCTGGCGGCGTTCGGCTACCTAACCTACAAGCGGCGCTGGAAATGGCTGTACCGCGAATGGCTAACCAGTGTCGATCCTAAAAAAATCGGTGTTATGTACATTGTTGTGGCGGCTCTGATGGGGCTACGCGGCGTAACTGATGCCGCTATGCTGCGGGCCCAGCAGGCCACCAGCGTTGGGGCCTCCCACGGCTTTTTGAGCTCTGACCATTTCCAGCAAATCTTCAGCGCCCACGGCACCATAATGATTTTCTTCCTGGCTATGGGTCTTATGTTTGGGCTAATAAACCTGATAGTGCCGCTGCAAATTGGCGCCCGGGACGTGGCCTTTCCATTTTTGAACGCCACCAGTTTTTGGCTATTTACAGCCGGCATGATGCTACTCAACACCTCATTGGCCATCGGTGACTTTTCGGCCGCCGGTTGGTTGGCTTATCCGCCGCTATCGGAGCTGGCCTATAGCCCGGGCGTTGGCGTAGATTATTGGATTTGGGCGCTGCAGATAGCCGGCATTGGCAGTTTGCTGGCTGGCATAAACTTCTTAGTAACCATTCTGCGCCTTAGGCGGCCGGGCATGAGCCTTATGAAAATGCCGCTGTTTTGCTGGAGCGTTCTGGGCACCATGACATTAGTGATTTTTGCCTTTCCTATCCTAACTGTAACCCTAACATTGCTGGCTCTGGATAGGACTCTGGGCATGCATTTCTTTACCTCCGGCGCCGGCGGCAACCCCATGATGTACGTCAACCTGATTTGGGCGTGGGGCCACCCGGAAGTCTATATCTTAATCCTGCCGGCTTTTGGCGTGTTTTCTGAGGTAGTATCGACATTCTCGCAAAAGAAACTGTTTGGCTATAAATCAATGGTCTGGGCCATTTGGGCGATAGTTTTACTGTCGTTCCTGGTCTGGCTGCATCATTTCTTCACCATGGGCGCCGGGGCCGACGTTAACGCCTTTTTCGGCGTCATGACCATGGTTATTGCCGTGCCTACCGGCGTTAAGGTCTTTAACTGGCTATTTACTATGTACCGAGGGCGTATCCGCTTTACCACGCCAATGATGTGGTTCCTAGGCTTTGTGGTCACCTTTACGGTTGGCGGCATGGCCGGCGTACTGATGGCTGTACCACCGGCCGATTTCCAGCTGCACAACAGCCTGTTTTTGGTAGCCCATTTTCACACTATGATTATCGGCGGTGTAGTGTTTGGTTATTTTGCCGGCTTAGTATACTGGTTCCCTAAAATCTTTGGCTTTAAACTCAATGAGCGCCTGGGCACCTACGCCTTTTGGTGTTGGCTGGTCGGATTTTTGACGGCTTTCGTGCCGCTATACATCTTAGGTTTGATGGGTGCTACCCGCCGCCTGGACCACTATGATGCCAGTATGGGTTGGCAGGGGCTATTCATTGTAGCTGGGGTTGGCGTGGCCATTATCCTGGCCGGGATTGGCTTTCAAGTATTGCAAATTATCGTTAGTATCCGTCAGCGCCATAAAAACATGGATACCAGCGGCGACCCCTGGAATGGGCGGACCCTGGAATGGGCCACCAGCTCACCGGCCGCACCTTATAATTTTGCCACTATGCCAGCGGTTACCACCCGTGACGCCTTTTGGACCATAAAACATGACAAGAATCCGCCCAAACCGCACTACACGGATATTGAGATGCCAAGTAACACCGCTGTGCCGATATTTATAGCTGCTTTTGCCTTTCTAACCGGATTTTCGATAGTCTGGCACATCTACTGGCTGGCGCTGGTCGGCCTGCTTAGTTTTGTGACACTCATCATCGTCCGCACAACTAGTGACGGTAACGAGTATGTGATACCGGCCGCCCAGGTGAGAGAAATTGAAGAGAGCAGGGGGCGCTCATGAGCCAGACCGAAGCTATAGAGAAAGATTCTACCAGCATCTTTGGCTTTTGGGTTTACCTAATGACCGATGTAGTTTTGTTTGCCAGCTTATTTGCCACCTTCGCCGTGCTGCGCAATAACACCTACGGTGGGCCACCCGGACGCGAGCTGTTTAGTCTGCCATATGTTCTGACCGAAACGCTACTACTGCTCACCAGCAGCTTTACCTGCGGCCTAGCCATGCTGGCCGCCCGGCGCGGCGACAAGCGAACAGTGCTAGTTCTATTTGGTATAACGTTCCTACTGGGCGTTGCTTTCCTAGGAATGGAGCTGACCGAGTTCCACCATCTGGCCGCTGAGGGCAACAGCTGGCGCCGTAGCGGCTTCTTGTCGTCGTTCTTTACGCTCGTAGGGACTCACGGGCTACATATTACGGTTGGGCTGCTATGGATGGGTGTCATGATGGTCCGAATTGTTCGCGCGGGGCTGGGCCGGGCTACGCTGCGCCGGCTGACAATGCTTAGCCTGTTCTGGCACTTCCTGGACATCATTTGGATATTTATCTTTACAATTGTTTATCTACTGGGGGCCACATGAGCAATATGACGCACGAGGACACCGGCAGAGGCACAATTCTAAGCTACAGTCTCGGCTTCTTGACATCGGTGGAGCTAACGCTCGGCGCCTACTTGCTGGTAGCTCATCACGCCTTTAGTAGCGGGCGGCTTATCTTTGCCATTATAGGGCTGGCAATCGCCCAGCTATTGGTACAGCTGGTTTTCTTCCTGCATCTAGGGCGCGAATCAAAGCCGCGTTGGAACCTGGTGGTCTTCTCGTTCGCACTGACGGTAGTGCTGATACTGGTAATTGGCTCACTATGGATAATGAACCACCTGGATTACAGCCATATGACGCCCGCTCAAACTGATACTTCCATAATTAAAGACGAAGGCATAAACCCATGAGTACCGCTAAGAAATACTACAGGCTAGCCAAACCGGGGATGATTTATGGTAATAGTTTATTTGCAATAGGTGGTTTTTTCTTAGCCTCAAAAGGCCATATCCATTTCAGCTTATTTCTGGCTATGCTAGTTGGCCTAGCACTGGTCATGGCCTCCGGCTGCGTATTCAATAATTACCTTGACCGTGATATTGACGCCAAAATGAGCAGGACCAAGAAACGGGCGTTGGTTGCCGGCAGCATATCCGGACAAAACGCCCTGATATATGCCTGCTTGTTGGGACTAGCCGGCTCCACCATCCTTGGCGTATGGACCAACACGCTAACCCAATTGATTGCTCTTGCTGGCTTGTTTGCCTACGTCGTACTCTACGGTTTCGGCAAGCGCCGGACCGTGCACGGAACGGTAATTGGCAGCATCTCGGGAGCCATACCACCGGTAGTCGGTTACTGCGCCGTAACCGACCATCTGGATGGCGGCGCGCTGCTACTATTTCTGATTTTAGTCTTTTGGCAAATGCCGCACTTTTACGCCATTGCCATCTACCGCTTTAAAGATTATGCTGCTGCTAAAATCCCAGTTTTACCACTTAAGAAAGGTATCCGCGCCACTAAGTTACAGATAGCTGGATATATCGTGGCTTTTATCGCAGCTAGTGTACAACTAACAGTTTTTGGCTACACCGGCTATAGCTATTTGGTAGTGATGGCCATTGTTGGTGCCGCCTGGTTGAGGTTGGCGCTTCTCGGCTTTAAGACTAAAGATGATAACGCTTGGGCCCGTAAAGTTTTCTTCACCTCGCTAGCAATTACAGTGGTGTTTAGCTTGATGATTTCAATTAATGCCTGGCTGCCTTAGAGGCAGTGTATAATTACTGAAATGATAGTGCTTATACACGTTATGATTGCGCTCACCAGCATTGGTTTTAGCGCTTTTGCCTATTTTGCGCCGAGTATTGCCAAGCTCAAAGCCAACTACACTTTGGTGGGCCTAACGTTAGCCTCAGGCACCTACCTGGTTTGGAGCACCCACAGCAATATGCTAAGCTCCTGCGTTACCGGCCTGGTTTATCTGACAATTGTTAGCACCGCCCTGGTTCTGGCCCACCGAAAACTAGTCTTTGCCAGCAACAAATCCGACTAGTCCAAGTTATTTAAGAGCAAAACCAGGGGTTGTTCTCATAAGGCGAAGTCGCACGTGTTATAGTAGACCCATCATGTTGCACAATAAACGAATTTGCACCTGGTCCAGTTTTGCCCGCGAACTCTCAGCCTAATCTCGAGAGTAGCTAAATATATTGTCCGCGTTCGGTCCTTGGCTGCCTCTCGAGGCAGTTTTTTTATTAAGTACTTAAGGTAAGGAGATTTTCATGAAGGTAACTTCCCTAAAAACCAGCAAGATACGAGCTGGGAACATCAGCCTTCTGGCGCTTATAGACCAATCGTTACCCACGCTAGAAGAAAAATCTATATTAGCCATAACCTCCAAGATAGTATCGTTGTGCGAAAACTCGGTTGTGCCGATTGATGCTATCGACAAACAGGCTCTGGTGATAAGCGAGTCAGACTATTTTCTACCTGAAACTATTGAAAAATATGGCTTCAGCTTCACTATTGCCAACCACACACTTATTCCTATGGCTGGAATTGACCAGTCTAATGGCGACGGTAATTACGTGCTCTGGCCCAAGGATCCGCAAAAAACCGCCAACCAAGTAAGGCGGCACTTAGCAGAGCGATTTAAGCTTAACGAGGTAGGCGTAATCATAACCGACAGCACTTGCCAGCCCATGCGCCTGGGAACCGCCGGCATATCCATAGCTCATAGCGGTTTTGCCACACTAACAGATTATGTGGGCACCCCCGATCTATTCGGTCGGCCGCTTGAAGTAACTCAGGCCAATTTAGTCGGGGGGCTGGCGGCCGCGGCCGTGCTGGTTATGGGCGAAGGTGCTGAACAAACACCGCTATGTCTAATTTCCGACCTGTCCTTTATCAAATTTCAGCCGCGCGACCCCACTTTAGAGGAAATAGAAGGGGCTCATATTAAGATTGATGACGATATTTTTGCGCCCTTTCTAAACGGAGTCAAATGGCAAAAAGGCAAGCGAGGCCAATCATGATTTCGCAGCTTGAGCGTTACTTAGACGCCGCCTACGTCTATAGGTTCAGCCATAGTCCAAATATAGTCCAGGACCGGGAAGACGCCCGCCGCTACGGCATAAACTGTATTTCCTTAGCCCACCTTGCGCTGAAAGATCTTTTCAACTATCGGCTGCCCCCGGGCTTAATGTGCTCGGAGCTATATGCCGATAGAGAACACTTTCGCCAAGTGGAAAGATTAGAGGATATGCAGCGCGGCGACCTAGTCTGGTTTGGGGCTGCCGATCCAAAAATAGAACTAGCCGAGTTTGTACCGCAGTATGAAGATGGACAGCTAGTAAATTGGACGGACTTTCCGGTTAAACATGTAGCTATCGATACCGGCGAGCGAGGCGATGATTATCAGCTGTTGCACTCAACCTACGTTGAGGGGACCAATGTTGTTTGGCCGCTTGCCGAGTTCGAGAACTATAAAAGATACAAAAAGCTCTACGGCATCACAAGGCTAAAGAACGCCGCCTAACCTTGAGCTGTTGATTCTCGGTCTTCCCAGGAAGAGAAGCACCGGTTCGCTGGAAGCGAATGCGAATTTATTTCGCAAGGTGCGATGAGGAACCCGTGCGGGGTTCCTCATAAGGCGAAGCCGTTAAAACTTGTCGCGAACATGGGACATAGAAAAGTCCCAATCGGCATCGGTTTTTTTGTGCGGATTAAAGATATTTTGAGGGTCAAATATTTGCTTAGTTTCCTTAAAGAGCGTCAGGATTTCTTTGCCGTACATCTGCTCCAGCCAAGGGCCGCGAATCATACCGTCATTATGCTCACCAGACAAACTCCCACCGTATTTTAGTATCAGTTCGTTGACTTCTTTCATGGAAGGTTGCAGCTTGGCGCGTTCTTTGGGGTCCTCGATCTTCATAAGTGGAATAACGTGAAAGTTGCCGTCGCCCATGTGCCCGGCGATTGTAGCCATTAGCTTGTACTTATTTATAATTGCCCGAAGTTCCGGCAAGAACTTGGTCAGGTGTACCGGCGGCACTACCATATCGTCAATGTAGGGCGCGGTGTGCTTATCGTGGACTTTTTTGCGAAGCAGGTTGAAGCTCTCCCGGCGCATGATGCGGAACTTCCAGGCTTTGGATTCGGTGGAATCTTCTTCCATGGCTTCCAATTTGAAGGGTTGGAGTATTTCGCGCATAGCGTGCACCTTATTCTTAACCTCTTCAGGCGTCTCGCCGGTAAATTCAATCAGCAGGATTAGTTTTGGGATGCCCTTAAACAGGAGGAAGGCGTCCGGTACTAGCTGTAAACCCAGTTTAAAAAGGCCAATCCAGCCCAGGGTTTTTCTAAAATAGGGGAAGAACTTTATGGACAACATCAAGGTATAGTTATCAAAAGACTCAAAGCTGGCCGGTTTTTGGGGTAGTACGGCGTTGATGATTTCGCCAAGGTTGTCGGTGCTCTTCATAAAGGCCACCAGAACACCGGAATGAGGCTTGTCATTGATTAGGTTAAAGCTGATGTCGCCAACCAGCCCAAGCGTGCCCTGAGAACCCACGAACAGTTTGGTCAGGTCAAATATACCGGTCTCGCGGTCCCAGACGTCCCATAAGTTGTAGCCGGTCGAATTTTTAGTAACTTTAGGTTTGGCAAGCTTAATCTTGTCATAATTCTTATCTAGCAGGTCGAACATCCTGCGGTAGAGTTCACCTTCAAAATCTTTCTGGGCTTTTTTAGCTTCCAGTTCCTTTTTATTGAGGGGTTTAAGAGTATAGGTTTTGCCATCAGCCAGGACTACATCGAGTTTAGTAACAAAGTTCTCGGTTTTGCCAAATTCCAGCGATTTTTCGCCACCGGAATTATTAGCTACCATACCGCCAACGCTGGCTAGCTCGCGGGAAGCGGGAAAGCTGGGCAGCAGGGCCTTTTTCTTTAATGTTTCTTTTTCAAAATCCCTATAAAACACCCCGGGCTGGGTACGGGCGGAGTGGCTGGTAACTTCTTCAATTTTATTGAGATGCTTCAGAAAATCGACGAGGACAGATTCATTTATAGAACCGCCGGACATACAGGTACCGGCGCTGCGGGCCGTTAACGACAGCTTGGGGATTTTTGTTCGGCATTGGTTGACGCTATCTACCAGGCGAATCAGATCGGCTATGTTTTTTGGCCGAACCACAACTTCCGGGACCATTTCAAACAGGGAAGCATCATGACTATAGAATTGGCGGCTTTCCTCGGTGGTGTCAATTTCGCCTTCAAAGCCCATTTTCTTCAGGGTGTCATAAAAAAGGTCCATCACCCTTAAGCTTACGGGACTAAATTACAACGCGCAAGGTGAGCCAGGCGGTTTATAATATCATCACCATGAGGCAGTACTTGGATTTACTTTCTGACATTAAGACAAACGGCACTAAAAAAGGCGACCGTACCGGTACTGGCACTATAAGCGTCTTTGGCCGCCAACTGCGTTTTGACTTAAGTCAGGGTTTTCCGGCAGTTACCACCAAAAAATTATTTATGCGTGGCATCATCCACGAGCTTATCTGGTTTTTAAATGGTAGCTCCAACATCAAATACCTGGTGGATAACGATGTACACATTTGGGACGAATGGCCCTATAAACACTACCTAGTAGAGCAAGGGAAGAGTGTGCCGAGCTCTAGCAGTGAAGAGTGGAAGGCTGGCATCAAGGAATTCACCGAAAAGATAAAGACTGATGATGAATTTGCCAAGAAATGGGGAGAGTTAGGTCCGGTTTATGGATACCAGTGGCGACATTGGCGAACGCCCGATGGTAAGGAAATTGACCAGATAGCCCAAGCTATTGAAAACATCAAAGGCGCCAAGGCTGACCCCAATCACCGGGACTCACGCCGAATCATCGTCTCTGCCTGGAACGTCGCCGACATTGAAGAAATGAATAAAGCCGGTTTACCACCGTGCCATCTGCTGTTCCAGTTCTACGTATCGGACGGCAAGCTATCCTGTCAGATGTATCAGCGTAGCGCCGACACCTTCCTAGGCGTGCCCTTTAACATTGCCAGCTATTCTCTGCTAACCATGATGATGGCCCAGGTCACCGGTCTGAAGCCGGGCGATTTTGTACATACCTTTGGCGACACTCACCTTTACGTCAACCATCTGGAGCAGGTAGATGAGCAGCTATCGCGTAAACCTAAGAAACTGCCAACTATGTGGATTAACCCCGAAGTTAAAACTATTGACGGCTTTAGCATTGATGATTTCCGGCTGGAAAATTATGACCCATACCCGGCAATTTCGGCGCCGATAGCGGTATAAACTTATGGAGATATCAATTATCGTAGCCGTCAGTGATAACGGGGTAATAGGTAAAGATGGTGAGATTCCATGGTTTGTGCGCGGCGAACAAGCCCGTTTCAAAACCATCACTATGGGTCATCCTATAATAATGGGTCGTAAGACACACGAGTCCATCGGTAGAACCTTGCCCGGAAGATTAAATGTAGTTATCAGTCGTAACCGCGCGTACAAGGTTCAAGAGGGTAGTGTCTTGGTCGGCTCGCTAGAGGAGGCCTTGTCGTTGACTGAGGCAGAGTCAGCTGAGCAAGTATTTGTGATTGGCGGAGAGAGCTTCTTTAACGAAGCGTTGCCAAAAGCCAGCAGGCTTTATTTGACCAAAGTTCATGCCACGGTTGAGGGAGATAAGTTTTTTAGCTATAACCCCCGTGAGTGGAAGTTGATTTCGTCAGAGTTTTATGAAAAAGAAAAAGTTGACGATAGACCATACGACTTTGAAGTTTGTGTGCTCGAGAAAATTAGACACTCACCGGTCTAGGTATTTGGTACAATAGGTCTATGAAAGAGGCCCTCAGCAAAAGCCACATCCGCATTTTTTTGGCTGTGCTTGGCACTGCTACGCTGGTTTTGGGAGCCAGCTATACCATGGTTCAGCAATCTACCCGCTTGTCGGCTAACGACATCCCGTTGTCTCTATCGCAAACCATCAGTAACGAGCTGGATAGTGGCAGCTCACCTAACGATGTTATCGCCAGCCAAATGGTTAACCTGGCCAGCAACACCAATCCGTTTATCATAATCACCGATGATTCTAAACACGTGCTGGCCAGTACCGCTCATTTGAATGGCCAGACGCCGCTGCCCCCAGCCGGTGTTTTTAGCTACACCGACGCTCACGGTAGTGACCATTTCACCTGGCAGCCAGCCGATAACGTCCGTTTAGCTACTAGAGTGGTAGCTTACGGCACAAAGGGTAAAGACGCCGGTTTTATCATCACCGGCCAGTCACTGAAACCTTACGAGGACCGGATTCAAGTTTATGGCGAGCTGGCACTAATCGCCTGGTTCGCGGTCCTTGCCTGGAACTTCTTAGTGCTGCTGCTGTCGGAGCGAAAATTCCAAACTAAATAATAATCCCTACCTTAGTTCAACATTTCGTTCAAGGCTGCTGCGCTCAATAGTAAGTTCGTCTCCTTCTGCCACCATAAGGCCTTCTTCGTATACGTGCATCAGGTTCTGGCCAAAGTAAACGCCTTTGCTCTTGTCTCCCGGTTTAGTCTTGTCAGTGCCGGATCGAATCATAGCCAGCGCTTTGCCAACTGCTTTGCCGGTTGCTTCTCCGGTAGCCTGGTCTACGTAGGGTATGGAGCAACGCTTACAAGGCCGCGCCACACTGGCTATCATCTCGCCAATTCTTATCCGCCGCCAATAGTCCTCATCAAAAGCCTCCAGGTTTCCGCCTGAGAGAACTATGTTGGGCCGGAAGCGGTCCATTGGCACGGCCGGCTCTTCGAGTTGTTCATTTAATACCGTATTAACCGCTTCAAGCGAAGCGTAGGTTGTCAGCAACATCGGAAAAGCGTCGGCAAAACCAACCTCGTTAAACGAGCCTGGCTGATGGTAGCGCTCATTGATGTATCTTGGCGTAAAGTCTGCGGCTGTAATCAGTTTAACGTTTCTGCCCAGATAGGAACTAAACCAGTCGTCGGCTTCTTCGGTTACTTCCAAACCGGTGACAGCTTTGCCGTGGAGTGTAGCCAGCACAATTCTGTCATCCCAAGGGTCAGCCACCAGCGGAACCCTGATTTCAGCCATATCTGGCGCCGCGATATTTAGTGTCGATGCATCCGGTTGGTCAGCTTCTTCTATGGTTGGTCTAACGATGGCCAGCCTTGGCTCTGTCCGCTGTGAAATAAAGTTCTTGGCTTCGTCAATTAACATAAAGGTACGATCATACTCCAGGCCAATTGGAGTTACTGCTGCTTCACTTAGCTGTGTGCCGCCACATGATTTTATGGGATACGTAAAAAGGCTGTCGACCCGTACTTCACTCATATTTTGATTATATCCTCATTGATGCTTTTTTATGAAAGTTTGAACTGCTGCGCCCGGGGGCTCACAGAATGAGCATGGCGTCGCCAAAGGAGTAAAAGCGGTATTTGCTGGCTATAGCGTGGTCATAAACGCGCTGCAGCTCATCGATTGAGCCAATCAAGGCAGCGACCAGCATCAGTAGGGTGGATTTGGGTAAGTGGAAGTTAGTGACTAGCGAGTCCACGGCTTTGAAGTTGTAACCCGGCGTTATAAAGATATCTGTCGAACCCGCCGCTTCTTTAAACGGCTTACCAAGAGTCTCCAGCACCCGTAGTGTGGTGGTGCCAACGGCCGTAATTGATTTGGCTCTGTTTAGGGCCGAGGCCGTTTGTCCGGACAGAAAGAATTCTTCGCTATGCATCTTGTGGCTACTTAGCTCGTCAGTTTTTACCGGCGCAAAAGTCCCTAGCCCAACGTGCAGCGTCAATTTTTGAATTGGATGATTCTTTGAAAGTTCAGCGAGCTGCTTATCCGTGAAGTGGAGGCCGGCTGTTGGCGCCGCCTTGCTACCTAAGGGTCGCGCGTAGACTGTTTGATATTCACCGGCCAGTGATTCATCTTGTGCAATATAGGGCGGGAAGGGGGTCTGGCGGTATTTATCAAATGCTACGGCGTCAATCGGCTGACTTAACTCCAGAGTTCGGATGCCATCACCACTGATGGCGATGGTTCTAGCACTTAGCTCTGACTGCTTGTCTAAAATGACGGTTTCGTTTAGTTTAAATTTTTTACCTGGTCTGACCAGAGCTTCAACAGTTTTGGGGTTGATAGTTTGGGTGACAAATACTTCAATGCCATCAAACCGTAGCCGGCTTTTCTCAACCCTAGAGTCGTTCAAAACAATGGTGGTCTTTGGCTTTAGATATTTCTCTAAATTATAGAAGCGGTCATCTGTTAGCTTCTTAGTTTTTCTATCATAAACAAGTAGCCGGGCGTGGTCGCGGGGATGAGCCGGAACCTGAGCAATTAGCTGCTTGGGCAAATCAAAGTCAAAGTCGCTTAACTTCATACTTAATCCAGTATATCTGGTGGGGCGCTTGTTATTGGTGCAATGTGGCCAGTGTTTCTAAAACTAATACTTCTTATAATACCGCCGGCGATTGATAGCTTTGCGGTTTCGGCAGCTATTGGCATGACAGCTTTTTAGCCCACGAATTCTAGGTAGTTCCTAAAAGGTCGGAGATTGTGGTTCGAAATTCGGGACCATTTTATACCCCCGTTAAGCGAACCGGCCTGTGACATGCCTAACTGTCTAACCGTGGTATGTTTCACAGCTTTGACTCAGGAACCCGTTAGTATGGGTCTGACGCTCGGGTAAATACGCCTGCAAGCGTCAAGTAACGTTTAAGCTCTACATAAGGAGGGTATATGCGATATATCAAACTAAATAAGAACTTAATCAGAACGCCAGTAATTGGTGTTGTGGTTGCCGCGGTAACATTGGCAACGCCAACAATAGCTTTGGCTCACGCAAGCACTGGTGCTCATCCAGCCTCCTATGGGAATCATGGGTCTTGGGATAAAGACTCAGCCCACATGAACAAAAAACCGTCTTTTAAGCTGGCCGACAAGACCAAGCTGGACTGTGACGCTAAGCAACAAACAGTTAATCAGCAGGTGACTAACTATAAAGCTTCAGCCCAGAAACAACTTGGATACCTGAATAATTTCTTTGTAATGATTCAGGGATACGTGACCGATAACAGTCTTACAGTGACTGATTACGCCACGCTGCAGGCTAACGCCACCAGCGCCCAGACTTCAGCCACTGCCGCTGTTAATGCCGTCACAGCGCCGGACCTTGGCTGTGGTACCCCCACAAACCCGCAAGTAGCCTTTAATAGTTCTGTGAAAAGTTCTGTAAACACCTTGCAGGTTTACAAGAAGAGTTTGGTCAGTTTGTTTACAGCCGTAGTCAACAGCTAGTAAAACAAATATTCTTAAATTTTAATGGAGCCCATACGTGGGCTCTATTATTTTGATCGTTGGTGCCCGGACAACATGCGATAATAAGGGCAGTGGATAAGAAGTTCAAGGAGGCCTTCGCGGCTCTAAACGAGCAGCAGAAAGAGGCCGTCACGGAAGTTGACGGCCCGGTTTTGGTAATTGCCGGACCGGGCACAGGCAAGACCCAACTGCTAAGCACCAGGGTTGGCTATATCCTGAGTAACACCGATGCGCTGCCTCAGAACATCCTGTGCCTAACCTATACCAATGCCGGGGTCGACGCCATGCGCAACCGCTTGAGCGATTTTTTGGGGCAGGCCAGCTACGACGTAGCCCTTAGCACCTACCACGCTTTTGGCAGAGAACTGCTGCGGCGATACCCGGAATATGCCGGCAGCTACGATTTTGAGCCGATTGACGAGCTGGGCGCCGACGGCCTGATTAGAGAAATCCTGGATGCCGCAAGTTACTCTAACCCCCTAAAATCGGCCAGTACTTACGCTTCCGACCTACGGGCTTTTATGAGCGAGTGCAAACGGGCCCTGTTAACACCCGCAGATGTTCAGCTAATCGCTAAGGACAATCAAGCATTTATTACCAAGGCTTCCAAAAAGGTGACAGCCGGATTAGCAAACTTTACGCGCATAAATAAGGATAGCGCTGCCTTATTTGAGCGGCTGCAAGCCTCACTGCTGACTGTACCGACCAAATCAGCGCCTAAGGTTACCAATCTCAAGGACCTCAGCCTGAGCCAGCTGTCAGCAGCACTTGAGGAGGCAACGGAACTGGGCAGCACCAAGCCGCTGACCGCCTGGAAAAACAATTGGCTGGCCAAGGACGATAATGGTCAATTTATTCTAGCGGGGGGCAACGCTAACCAAAAAATCGCCGCCGCGGCTGATATTTACAGCCTCTATCAAGAGATGTTAGCAAGACGTAAACTGTATGATTACGACGATATGATTCTGCGGGCTATAGAGGCTATGGAAACTCACCCCGACTTTAGATTCACCCTCGCTGAGCAATATCAATACATTCTGCTGGATGAATTTCAAGATACCAACCCGGCCCAACTTAGGATTATTGAGCTGCTGACTGACAATCCGGTGAACGAAGGCCGGCCCAATGTCATGGCTGTTGGCGATGATGACCAGGCCATTTACGCCTTTCAGGGCGCCGATCACTCCAACATGTACAACTTTGCCCGGATGTACCGGGAGGTGCGGGTTATATCGCTGCGTGAAAATTACCGCTCCCACCGCGAGATTCTAGATGTTGCCTATAATATCGGTGCCCAGATAAGCGGACGCTTTCACGAGCAGTTCGAGGGTGTCACTAAGATTTTAAAAGAAGCTTCGACAGGTATGCCAAAATGGGCTACGATTGGCCATTACGAATTTATCAGCGACGCCGCCCAGTATGCCTGGGTAGCCAACCAGGTTAAGCAGTTGATTAGCAAAAAGCGCATTAGTCCGGACGAGATTGCAATTCTGGCCCCCAAACACCGCTACTTAATTCCGATTTTACCGTTTCTGGCAGGCAAGGGCCTGGCCGCGCGCTACGAAAAGCGCGAGAATGTGCTCGATAAGCCGATTGTCCGGCAAATTGAGCAAATGAGCCGGCTGGTGATTGCTCTAGATGGTAGAAATCAGCCCGCCACAGACGCTCTTTGGCCCGAGGTTTTGAGTTATGATTTTTGGCGTCTTAGCGTGAAGCAAATCTGGAAGATAAGCTGGAAGGCCGACAACAGCCGGGACAACTGGACCAATGTGCTGCTAAGTGTGCCCAAAACTAAAAATATCGCCGAGTTTTTTCTGCGGCTTAAGGATTTACTGGCCGTCACCACCCTGGAGCAACAGCTAGACATTTTAGTCGGCGTTAGCGCGGGGGACGTAAAACAGTACAAGCTGCCAATGCGCAGTCCGTTTTTTGAATACTATTTTGGGGGCAGCAAAGCCAAAGACACTGTTTATTTGGAGTTGCTCAGCGATTTATCGGTTCTGCGCGGCCGGCTCCGGGATTGGCGCCGGGACGAGGTTAGACCCTTCAATTTGCGTGATTTTGTGAGCTTTATTGACTCCTACCGGGCTAGTGATATAAACATTCTAAATACCAGCCCCCACTATGAGGCTAGCTCAGCCGTCAATGTTATGACGGCCTATCAAGCCAAGGGTCGGGAGTTTAAGGCGGTGTTTGTTTTGGCGGCTCAGGACGAGGTTTGGGGCAGCTCCAGCCGTGATGCCAGCAGTAACATAAGCTTGCCGCCAAACTTAAGCTACATTCGCTACCGCGGTGCCAGCGACGACGAACGTCTAAGGCTGCTTTACGTAGCCCTGACTCGCGCCAAAACTCATTTATATTTGACCAGCTACGCTTCAACTATGGACGGACGCAACACCAGACCACTCAAGTACCTGGCCAGCCAAGAAGGGTTACGGGCCATAGCAACGCAACCGACCGAACACGCACTGGTCCCGGACGACTTACAGAATTATTGGCACCTGCGCCACGTACCGCCCTTTAAGCCAAAGCTAGCCGATCTTCTGGAGCCAGAGCTGGCGCATTACCAGCTTAGCCCGACCCACCTAAACCAATTTACCGATGTGGTTTACGGCGGACCGGAGCAATTTTTCCTAAATACCATCTTACGGTTTCCAAAGGGCCAGACCCCAAAAGCCCAATATGGAACAGTCATCCACGAAACCATCAAGTGGCTGCATGACGCTTTTTCTCAGCAGTCTAAATTGCCAAATGCTGAAGCCGCCTTAGACTATTTCGAGCTTAGACTCAAGGCGCAGCGGCTGGCAACTCAAGACTTTGAACTGCTGCTGGAGCGGGGGCAGACGGCGCTAAGAGCCTACGCGAGCCAGCGAGCCGGTGATATCAGCGCCAGCGACGTCATGGAGCAGAATTTTAGAAACGAGGGCGTTTTTATTGGCAAGGCTCATCTGGCCGGTAAGGTTGATAAGCTAATCATTGATAAGCAAAGCAAGACCATAACCGTAGTGGACTTTAAGACTGGCAAAAGCTACGACAGGTGGCAAAAAGATGTAGTAAGTTTGCATAAATATCGCCAGCAGCTACTGATATACAAACTACTGGTCGAGGGGTCTCACAGCTGGAGTGGGTACCGGGTTGAAAAGGGTATTCTGGAGTTTGTTGAGCCGGGTAGCGGAGGTAAAATTGTTAGCCTGGAGCTAGCGTTTGACATTCCGGAGCTGGAGCGCCTCAAAAAACTGATATCGGCCGTTTGGCAGCATGTTCAAAGTCTGGATTTTCCGAGCACATCAAACTATCCACCCAACCTGGCTGGAATCATTAGCTTTGAAGAAGACCTCATCAAAAAAGCGGCCACAATCTGAAGCGGCCGCTTTCTATTTAAAGAGCGTTTGTTTTACTTTTTCTTAAAGGAAGTAACCTTTATCTTGGCGCCAGCGAACAGCCAGTTGTAGAGATTTACCCCCACCAGACCGCCAACCAGTGGTCCTAGAATGTAGACAGCGTTGAAATTACGCTGGCCAAGAGCCACGGCTGGGTTTAGGTAGCCGGCAGAAGCCGTAGCTGCTACCAGCACACCTACGAACAGGGCTGTGCCTAGCGTAAACGCGGCGTTGAGAGCGTCGAGCTTTTTGTACACAGTAGCGGCGAAGGCCATGGCCACAATAGCCGTACCAACGACTTCAGCCAACCAGATTGATGTGCTCCAATTGGTGGTCTTGCTGACGATGCTGTGGCCTGTGAAGTATTCGAATAACCTCCAAGAAGCCAAACCGCCAAGCAGCTGGACAACGATGTAACTTACAGCCCGGACCGAACCCATGCGGCGGGCAGTCCACATACCGAACGTTATAGCTGGGTTAAAGTGTCCGCCTGACACGCCGTTAAACAGCATGTAGACCAGCACCAACGCCAAGGCCACACTAGTGGCAATGAAGTAGGAAACTGACGTCGTTTGACTCAGAACCAAGGCCACGAACGTCCAGATTGCGGCGCCCAGAAACTCGGCAACCAACGGCGTAGCCTTTGCTTTAGTTAACATTTGTTTGAACCTCCTGTTATTTTTACCTAATTGTCACTATAGTACGCTACTGCTAAAAATTAAAGCCTTAAGCATTGCCTAATCTGTTAGAATAAATATATGGACCAGCCGATCAATGTCACAATTTATAGCGCGCCGTGGTGCGCCTTCTGTCATATGTCCAAGCATTATCTGGATGGTCTAGGAATTAAGTATAAAGATATAGATGTCGACAGCGACCCAGCTGCCGCCCAAGAGTTAGTTCAGAAAACCGGCCAAGCCGGCATACCAGTTTTGCTTATCGGCGATCAAACAATCATAGGTTTTGACAAAACTCGCATAGACGAAGCTCTGAAAAAAGATAAATTGGTAGAGTAAATGAGTAAGCACCTGTCACCCGAACAACAAAGTGAGGGGCAGGGCTGGTCAATATATGACGGAGTATATGATGGTGTCTCCAATCCGGTTGACCCCACCGTAATTGAATTTATAGTCGGGGTGGCGCAGGAACCAACTTATTCAGAGGAAACTCGACACAGAGTAATAATGGGCAACATGGCCATATATGCGATGATGCTTTGCAATTTTGGGCTTACGGTTAATGAAGATGCTCGAAAAATGGTAGGCACAAACGTTGCACGTCTTACCCAGCAACCATTCTCCGAAGCGGATACAAAGCTAAGGTCCGATGCTAACGGGTTGGATCTGCCAGACGCGCCGGTTTTTGAAGCTCTGGCTGAGATGGAAGCCCAGCAATTCATCAACAGTTACGAACGCCGCCTGATTGAGGACGCCTTTATGAAAAGAATGATAGAAGAGAAAAAAACCTATGATCTTCGTGTAATAGAAGATGCTTTTGGTATTATATTATCCGAGAAAAGTGCGCCTGAATCCAGCGAGTAGAGTGTAAAATGAAGGTCTATGGCGTTTGAGGATTATAAAACCAAAGACTCGGTGATAGTTGTCTATACCGGCGAAGGCAAGGGCAAGACCAGCGCCAGCGTGGGTTTACTAGCCCGAGCGCTGGGCAACGGCTGGAGAGCAGCCTATATCCAGTTCATCAAGCACTGGGATGTGGGTGAGCACAAATTCATTCGCCAAATAGAGCCGGTGTTTGGCGATAAATTATTGTTCTATAAGGGCGGAAAGGGCTTTTATAACGCCGGCGAACTCAGCGCTGAGGGGATTTCTGAGGCTCAGCATAAGCTGGCAGCCCGGGAGACTTATGACATCGCCCTAAAATCCGCTCAAAGCGGCGACTTTGATATTGTGATTTGCGACGAGATAAATAACGCCGTGCACCACAAGTTGATAACCAAAGCTGATCTTAAGAAGTTAATCAAGACTAAAGCACCAAATACCAGTCTGTGCCTAACGGGGCGAGATTTTCCTGAAGAACTACTGCCGCTGGCTGACATCGCTACCAACATGACCAAAATTAAGCATCACTTTGATAGTAAGTTTTTAGCTAACAAAGGAATAGATTTTTAGCAATTAGTATGGGCTATCGGCGGCGGCACAAATTCTCACTTCTGGGGCTAGTTTTGGCGATCCTAGTCGTGGTTGCAACCCAGTCCGGCTGGCTGGATACGCCGGTCCAGAAAGCCCAGCAGAACCAACCAGGCTTATATCCAATTGCTCACTTTGTGGACGGCGACACCATAGCTGTTGATATGGACGGCCAGGTTGAAACCGTGCGCTTCATTGGCATCGATACACCCGAAACCCACAAGCCTAATACTCCGGTTCA
>CAZVAN010000010.1:0-14776 GCA_964625245.1 uncultured Candidatus Saccharibacteria bacterium
CACTAATCGTAAAGGCAAGATTTGAAACAGTAGGTGAGGTCAAACTAACGCTATCGGGGTCAATATTTATGACTCGCGGGAAAGTTGAGCTACTACTTAATATTAACTGTACTTCCTGAAGATAGCTCATGCCGCCATATGGGAAAGTTGCGGGTGGTGGGCTGCTGGCATCGTAAATCGGGACGGTAATTGGGTTAAGAGAGTTGGCTCCGCCGTAAGGTACAGCGGCGGCTAGGTAATAAGTGGTGCCGCCGATTGAGCAGCTTGTGGCGCCGCTATCACCGCAAAATATATAATTTCCGGGTACTAAATTAGACAGCGCAGCGTAGCCGCTGGTGTCAGTTATTGGCCGGGTATCAGAGGGTGACAAGCTGTCGTAGTAGTAAGTTGTGTCTGTGGTGGCCGTGTATTTCTTATAGCCGCCCTTTGCGTAAATCTTAGCGCCGCTTAACGGACTTCCAGACGTATCAGTGGCTTGAATAAGCAAGCTGTTTACTCCCTGCTGTTTGAGGGTCAAAGTCACCAGCGAAGATTGTTGCGTAAATATTTTTTGGCTAGGATAGGTTGGCTGGAGAGCTCCTGAGGGTTTGATAGTCGTTAGCGATGAATAACTACCTTTGGAGGCCGAGATCGTGTAGTCATAGTTACTGGTGTCGGGCGGCAGGCCATAAAATATGGTAATACCGTTTTGGTCGGTATCGCCAGACAAACTTACAACCGGTGACAGAACGCTATTCACAGCAGTAACAGTGGCATCAGTTATAGGATTACCGGTGTCATCGACAACACTGACAAACAGTGCACCGGTGGTACTAGCTGTCTCGGCAACCTTGGCGGCGATATCAGTATCTTGCTCGGCTAGTTGATGACCTGCAGAGTCTAATATAGCCACAACAGCATGTTTGTAATCCGCCGGGTTGGTGTCTACGGCTGGCGCCCCAGCTGGAGCAGGATAGTTTAAGCAGTAAGTTTGTTTTAATGTCTGATTTGGGTAAGAACCACAACCATCGTAAGCCTCATCTACGTAAACGACATTGGTTTTAATAGTGTAGTGGACTCCGTTAACAGTCTGAGCTGAACTAGCTGGCAGAGGATTAGCTGAATAAATGCTGCCGCCGACCACCGCCAAGTTATCGTAGGGCAATGATTTAAGATATTCTAATTGGTTGGTTGCTAACGTAGAGGCTACCGCTATTTGCTTTGATACCACAGCGCTATTTACTAAGCTGACAAACAGGCTTTGAACGCCTAAAGCAACAACCGCAAACAAGATTAGACTAATAGTTAGCTCAACAAGCGTAAACCCACCTTGATCGTTCGGACGCGTCATTGCTACTTATTATAAGGCACAAGCAGTTTGACCGATACAAGACTTCCTACTTGTATCGGTCAAGCAAAAACCCCGGATAGCTTTACCCGGGGTCTAGCATAGCGAGAGTTATACTTATCTTAGTTTAGGGAGTTTTTGACGTATGTCCCGCCGGCTTCGAGAGTGGCAGTTAATACAAATGAGGTACAGTCACCAGCAGCGCCGTTATCACAGCCAGTAGGTGAAGGCTGGTAAGAGTAAACTTTGGCAGCCGGGGCGTTAGCTACAGTGTTGTTGGCGCCCTTAGGATCTTGCAAAGCATTTGGATCCAGGCCCTTCATGTTTGTAGTGCGAAATGTAGAATCATTTAAGTTAGCCAACGTTGGATAGTTACCATTGTTAGCTGTGTAAGCCTCAAGTTGGCCGTCGATGGCGTTTATGTCGGTCTTACGTTTTGTGTCACGGGCCTTCTGCTGCACGCCGTTATATGTAGTTATGACCAGCGTTGCCAGAATACCAATAACTACGATGACGATTAGAAGCTCGATGATAGTAAAGCCACTACTCGCCCGTTTTTTTAATGAGATCATTGAGGTCCCACCCTTCTTGATTATTTTTTTACTTACTTTTTAAAGAGAACGTTTCATAGTTCTATGAACCTGATTATAACCGCTAGCGTAATGATGTCAATAATCTTATCCTCATTGGATAGACGCGAAATGCAGAGCAATGATTTAAAATGAGCTAGCCGCCGATATTTTTGCTTAAGTTAGCAATCGGTCCCATAACTGAAGCAGCTATCAGGCCGACTAGAGCTCCCAGCACCACAATCATTACTGGCTCAATGATGCTGGCCAGCCCGTCAATAACAGCATCTACTTCTTCATCATAAAAATCAGCAACTTTGACTAAAATCTCACTTATCTTACCGGTTTCCTCGCCAACACTGATCATTTGCCCAACTATCGGCGGGAAGAAAGAAGCCTCTGCGAATTGTTTTCCTAGTGGTTGGCCGTTACGTACCTTCTCTGCTATTTCCATGATTTCTTTTTGGATAACCTTGTTGCCGACAGCATTGCCGGTCACTTCCAGCGAATCTAAAACGGTGACCCCGGAGCCCATCAGCGAAGAAAAAGTTCGGGCGAACCTGGCCACAGCAATTTTGGCGATAATTTTACCGAATATTGGCGTTCGTAGCAGCAAACCGTGGAATTTATACGCGCCCGTCGGGGTTCTGATATAGCGTCTAATATAAATCATAGCGACGAAACACACCCCAATTATCAGTACGGCGTTAGGTAAGCCTTTTATAACTGACGAGCCTATCAGAAAGTGGCTGATATCCAGCATATACTGGGTGTAAACCGGCAATTTGGCGTTAGGGCCTCCCAGGCTGATTAGGATATTGCCAATTTTGGGCAATACAAAAAGCATGATGCCAAAAAACGCTATCACGGTCACTGTCAGAATAACCATCGGGTAAGCCATAGCCGAGTGAATCTTCTTGCGAATAGTGGCGTCTTTTTCAACTTGCAGAGCCAAGCGTTTCAAAATGTCGTCCAAGATACCGCCAGCCTCCCCGGCGCGCACCATATTTATATAAACATCACTAAAAACCCGTGGATACTTGGCCATGGCGTCAGCTAGGGGGCTGCCGGCCTCAACATCATGATTGATGCCGTTGACTACCTCTTTGAAGTATTTATTCTCGGTTTGGTCGGCCAGTGTAGACAAACCTCTGGGCAGCGGTACACCGGCGCTTATCATGGTTGATAACTCTCTGGTGAATATCACCATATCGCGGAGCTTCACTTTTTTGCTGCTGAGGCGAAAACCCTTTTTACCTCTGGCTGCAGACTCCTTGACTATGAGTGGTTTATTGCCTTGGTCACGCAGGGCAGTGATAACTTCAGCCCGGGTCTGGGTTGTCATTACACCCGAAATGTGACGTCCGTCCGGACTTAGAGCGCTATATGCAAATTCTGCCATGCTAGTTCTCGCTGGTGACCCTCATTATTTCCTCAAGCGTGGTTTGCCCGCGCAGGGCCTTAACAAAACCGTCGGTCTGCATAGTCACCATATTTTCTTTGATAGCCTGACTTTGGATATTGTCACTACTGGCGCCGCTAATAATCAGTTTTTGGATTTCAGAACTCATCGGCAATACTTCATAGATGCCAAGCCGTCCTCGGAAGGCGCTAGTACCGCCATCGGCGCTATTTACTCGCCATAATCTTTTAATAGTTTCCTTAGTAGTAGATAACTCAGAAAAGAGCGGTGATGCTTGACTTTCGGTAGTGGAGCTCTGATTAATATTAGCTCGCGAGGCTTGTATCTCAAGCTCATGCATGCGAGCCATACCTTCGGGGCTGTCAGTTCCAAACGCGGTCATGATGCGTTTGACGGTTGCTGCATCCGGCTCATATGGCTCTATAGCTTCTGGTACTAATCGACGGACCAGGCGCTGGCCGACTATTGCCCGGACCGTACTGGCAATCAAAAAAGGCTCAATGCCCATATCGAGCAGGCGCGGCAAGCAGGTGGCAGCATTATTGGTGTGCAAGGTAGAGAAAACCAGGTGTCCCGTTAGGGCGGCTTGAATTGCCAGGTTAGCGGTTTCTCCATCGCGTATCTCGCCCACCATGATAATGTTCGGGTCTTGGCGCAGCAGCGCCCGCAGGCCATTAACAAAATTCATACCGGCAGCTGGGTTAACCTGCACCTGGTTAACCCCCGGGATTTTATATTCCACCGGGTCCTCGACTGTGCTGATGTTGACCGAGGGTTGGTTGAGGCGGCTCAAAATACTAAATAAACTGGTGCTTTTGCCGGAACCAGTTGGCCCGGTAAACAAAATCATGCCGTGCGGGCGAGTTAGAGCATTTTCTAATCGTTCTAGATTTGAGCCCCAATAGCCGAGTTCTTGCAGGGTCGAGGCCTTGCTCGACTCGTTCAAAATACGCATTACAACTTTTTCACCGTCGGCAATTGGCAAGGTACTAACACGCAGGGCGTACTGGCCGCTACCCAGAGCTACTTTAAAACGTCCATCTTGCGGCGCCCGGCGCTCATCAATTTTTAGATTGCTTAGGATTTTGATGCGGCTAACCAGAGCCGACAATACTTTTTTAGGCAGTTTGTTGGTCTCCCGTAGCTGGCCGTCTACGCGGTAACGGATGGATACAAAATCTTCACGCGGTTCTATATGAATATCACTAGCGCCCTGTTTGATGGCGTATTCGATAATAAGGTTAACAGTTTTGGCTACCGGGCTATCTTCGGCAACTTCCTCTTCACTTACTTCCTCTTCGGTGGCCGGAGTATCTTCGTTGGCAATGACCTGAGTCAGCTCAGTGCCAATGTTGCCCCGGTATTGGTCTAGGGCGGCCATAATGTTGGAGTGGGTTGCAATGTAGACATGGATATTGCTGCCTAGCTGTTTCTGCAGAAAATTAAAAGCCTGGACGTCGTCGGGGTCTTCCATAGCAAGGTGTTTACCGCCGTCGGCTTTGACGTCAAACAGTACGCTGGTGTATTGGCGGGCAATATGTTCAGGAATCAGATTCAAGACCTCACGGCGTAAGTTCTTTGTATTAATCTCCACGAAAGGCACTTCGATTTTAGCTGAGTATAGTTGAGTCAGCTCTTTTTCGCTCAAGGTGTTATTTTGGAGAACAACTTCCTGAAGGGTTTTACGCTCGGTTTTTTGCTGATCTTGTAGGGTATGCAGCTGCTCAGGATTAACCTTCTGGCTATCCTTAAGTAAATCCAGCACTAGGCTGTCGCTAATTCGCATATGCTTAATTATATAGAAACTAGCTACTTGTAACTAGGAGTTAGCAGAGCACAAGCAATTTTAAGGCGAGGCTGCTTGGTATAATATCTAAAGAAGTCTATAAAGATAGGGGTTAGCAAGGAGAATTACGGCATGGCGGACAAGTCTACAAGTAAGAGAAAAACCGAAGAGGCAAATGTAAGTAGCGGTAAAACACAGGCTCTGCAGCTAGCGGTTGACGCTATTGAAAAGCAATTTGGCAAGGGTTCAATTATGCGTCTTGGCGATTCAACCAAGGTAAATATTGAAACCATTCCAACCGGCAGCCTAAGTCTTGACCTGGCGCTAGGTGGCGGTATCCCTCGCGGCCGAATTATCGAAATATACGGACCGGAAAGTTCCGGTAAAACAACACTCTCTCTGCATGTTGTGGCCGAAGTTCAAAAAAAAGGTGGCACAGCGGCCTATGTAGATGCCGAGCACGCTCTTGACCCAGGCTACGCTAAACGCCTGGGTGTCAACATTGATAGTTTACTAATTTCCCAACCCGACAGCGGTGAGCAAGCCCTGGAAGTTGTTGAAACGCTAGTTCGTAGCAACGCCGTTGATATCATAGTTGTGGATTCAGTAGCGGCGCTAGTTCCGCAAGCTGAAATTGAAGGCGACATGGGTGATGCCCATATGGGTCTTCAGGCTCGACTCATGAGCCAAGCCCTGCGCAAGCTCACCGGCGTTATCAGCCGCAGTAAAACTACGGTTATTTTCGTCAATCAGCTTCGTATGAAAATTGGCGTCATGTTTGGCAATCCCGAAACAACCACTGGTGGTAACGCTTTGAAATTCTACGCATCGGTAAGGATGGACATCCGCCGTTTGGCCCAAATCAAAGCTGGCGATGCCATCATCGGCAACCATGTACGCGTCAAAGTAGTAAAAAATAAGGTGGCTCCGCCGTTTCGCGAGGCTGAGTTCGACATTATGTACAACCAGGGCATCAGTCGCGAGGGTGACGTCATTGATCTAGCGGTAGCCCATGGAGTAGTTGATAAATCCGGCGCCTGGTATGAATATAAAGGCGAAAAAATCGGCCAGGGCCGCGAAGCTACCAAGAGTTACCTGGTAGAAAATCCCAAAGTCTTCGAAACTATTGCCAAAGAAACTGTCGCTGCCGCCCAAGCCGAATAAGTAATTAATAAATGACAGCTACCAACCACGCCATTATGGGGGCGATAATCGTGACGGCTATAGATAAACCGCTTATAGCCCTACCCTTAGCTTTCTTGTCGCATTTTGCTTTGGATGTATTACCTCACTTTGGTATTCCAGGGCACGAGGGATTTAGCGCCGCGTTGAAGCACAGGATAACAAGACTTTCTCTTGTTCTTGATTTTATTTTCGGCTTGATTCTACTGGCTGTTTTGGTTCACTATTCGGCCAATATCTGGACTTATCTTGGCGCTTTCCTGGCAGTATCGCCCGACTTTGAATGGCTGTTTTCCTACATTTTTTTTGAGCGGCGGGGCAAAAGTAAACGCAATAGCAAGTTTGGGCAAATTCACTCTTGGATTCAATGGGGCGAGCGACCCTGGGGGATAGCCGTAGAAGCGGTCTGGTTTCTACTCAGCCTGAATATACTTGTATATTTACTGAAATGAAGATTAGCTCCATAAAGCAGCAAATTAAAAACCCGGATAGGGTGAGTATTTTTGTTAATGAGCAGTATAGTTTTTCGCTAAGTCTAGACGAACTCATTAAATATAAACTTGCTAAAAGCCAAGAGCTTACCGAGGGTGATGTTAAAAAATATAAAAAATTGTCACAGGACGGCAAACTGCGAGCCCGAGCATTGGAGTGGCTGCTCAACCGGCCGCATTCCATCCGCGAATTCAGGGATTATCTATACAGAAAGAAGGCCGACGCTGAGCTTAGCGACAACCTGATAACTGAGTTTACGAAAAGAGGTTATCTAAACGATGCCAAATTTGCCAGCTGGTTTATAGAACTGAAAACCCGCAAGCATAAAAGTACAAGGGCCATTCGCTCAGAACTTTTTAGCAAGGGTATCAGCAGGGAAGTAGCCGATGAGGTATTCTCTAGTGAAGGGACGGACGAAGAAGCGGCTCTAAAAACTCTAATTAGCAAAAAGAGCCAGCAAAGCCGCTATAAAAAAGCCCCCTTAAAACTCGCAAAATACTTAACAAGTCAAGGATTTAACTACGACCTGGTTAAGAAACACTTAGCCGAAAACCAACTCGAAGATTAACTTGCCGGTAAAGCTGCGCGCGCAAAATCAGATTCAGTAACTTTGGCGTCCACATCTTTGACTAATATATAATAGTCCGTAACTTCCAGAATCTGGGTTCGGTCAATCAGCAACGTGTCCTCGGACGTAAAAACCTTGGTCAAAGGCTTCTGTACGTAGAGTTTTTGAACAAACAGGCCATCGTTATAGCTATATTCACTGACCTTACCCAGTTTAGCTTGCTTAGTTTTTACTAGCTTACCGGGCAGTTCAAAATTGACTTCTAAAATCTCCTTATGGCGGACTAAATCGTCGGGGTCAGATAAGTCGTCTTCATCGTTAATGGCCAGTCCATTGCCCTGTATTTCACGTACGTCATCTTGCAGTAGTACAAATCGTTTTGAGCTGGCTGGAGTTTTGCACCACCAACCAACAATTTTCAAATTATGTGGGTTGATAATAGGCTCCATAGCTAGCGCCACAGTGCCACCAGCCCTAAGACTGATAACGTTTAGATTCTTCAAACTGGCGCTGAGCTTTAGCATATTAACCATAGTATAAACCGCAGGTGCTCAAGCCGCTACTGCTTGCATTGCAAAATAACCTTTAATATATTTGTAGCAAATGAGGAAATATTTTATAACAATATTCCTTATGCTTTTTGGGGTTGGTGCCACATTGCCCGGCAAAGTTCTGGGCGTTAGCCCGCCTCCACTTAACCAGATTATATTTAGCGAGGTATTCCCCGGTAACCCATCGCCGAATGCTGGACAGGAATTTATTGAACTATATAACAACACCAGCGGTGATATTAATTTGGCTGGCTGGCATGTGCAATATACAAGTGCTTCTAAGACTGATTGGACTAGTCCGTCGCGCAACGTCGCTCTCAGCGGCACAGTTCTTGCCGGTGATTACTACTTACTTGCCAGCACTAATTACCTAAGCGATAAATCTCAGCTGTCTTTCTCGGCAACTCTCAGCCAAACCGGCGGGCACCTGCGGATCTTGGATAATAATGCTAATTTGCAGGATCTGATTGGCTGGGGCAACGCCGCCATGCCGCTAGGCACGGCCGTGACTGCGCCGGATGGTGGCAGTAGCCTATCACGGCTAACTAACTCTGAAGGTTTTAACCTGAGCGGAGATAACAGTACGGACTGGCTGGTAAGTCTTAGCGCTACACCGGCAGCCGATAATATTATTACTCTGCCAGCTAGTGATGATGCCAATAGCGATTCCACTGGAACCAGTTCAACTCAGCTTCCGGATTCATCGCCGCCAGTTACCATAGGCTATCCCGAAATTGATATTTCGGAGCTTCTGCCCAACCCGGCATCGCCGCAGACTGACGCTAACGATGAATATGTAGAACTTTATAATCCTAATGACTTCGACGTTGACCTAACCGGCTTCACGCTCATCACCGGTATCACGTCCACCCACAAGTACGTGATAAACAATGTGATAATCCCAGCCGGCGGTTATAGCAGCTTCTATAGTGGCGGTACCAGTCTGAGCTTGAGTAATACCAGCGGCAAAGTCCAGCTACTAAATCCTGATGGCAGTCTTGCAGATGAGACGGATATATATTTCAAAGCCCCGGATGGCCAAGCCTGGATTTTTGCGGACGGTATTTGGGTCTGGACGACAATGCCGACACCAAGCGCCGCTAATATATTGAGCGCTCCCGTGGTTAAAGCAGCATCGGCAACTAAGAAAACTACTACTAAAGTTAAGGCTGCTAAGAAAATTACTGTCAAAACCGCCAAGGCCAAGAAAAAATCCACTCCTGCTACCAAGCCGCTTGCCGAGGCGCCACCGCCAGTTCAGACAAAATTGCATCCGCTTGTGCTTGCCGGAGTGGGTAGCAGCGCGTTAGCATATGCCATGTATGAGTACCGAACTGACTTGGCAGGTAACGTCTATAGACTCCGACGAAACCGAGAGACTTGGGGAGCTATTTGGAAAGGCTCTTACGCCCCCAGCCTTAATAGAACTAAAGGCCGACTTAGGCGGTGGCAAAACCACATTCGTGCGCGGCTTAGTTCGAGGCTTAGGAAGTAAAGACATAGCTTCCAGTCCAACCTTCACCCTGTCCAAGATTTATAAAGCAAAGAAAGGCGATGTCCATCATTTTGACTTTTATCGCTTGAATGAGGCTGGAATTGTAGCTGACCAATTGCGGGAATCCCTACAAGCAAAAGACGTAATAACGGTTGTGGAATGGAGTGGTATTGTTGAGGACGTTCTGCCTAGCTACAGACTATCTATTGAATTTGCTCCTACCCGGAATGATCCAGACGAACGCCAAATAAGCATCAATTACCCAGAAAAGCTCTCGGACTTAATACGAAAAATTGAAACCGACTGGGAAGAGTCGCGGCCATGACAGTCTTGACTATAAGAACAGACAAACCAGAAGCAGAGGTTGGGTTATTTGAAAACGAAAAAGAGGTGGATTACATCAAATGGCAGGCCCATAAGGAGTTAAGTGTGACACTAAACGCTAAAATTAACCAGATACTTAACAAGTCAAGTAAATCACTGACCGATGTTAAAGGAATTACGGTTTATAGCGGCCCAGGCAGCTTTACCGGACTGCGCATTGGCTTTAGCGTGGCTAACGTACTCGCCTACAGCCTAGCGGTACCAATTGTTTCGGAAACCAGCAAAAACTGGATTGCAAACGGGGCGGCCAGACTAAAAAAAGGCGAAAATGAAAAAATTGCTGTGCCAAAATACGGCTCCCCCGCAATTGTGAGCACGCCCAGAAAATAATTGACCAATCTCTAAACTAGGACTTATAGTATGGATAGGATTTTGAATTGTTTTGGGATAAATCCGTTTCAAGTTTAATTAATTTCGAATACCTATAATAACCGATGATTTAGCCAGCTAAAGAAGTGATAGTGACCGCCAGCTAAGATCGCCGGATAAAAAAGGTCTTCTGATAAGAGGAGGACGTATGATTGTGCTTACTATTGTGCTGGCAATAGCCGGTCTTGCTATTGGTGGTGGAGGCGGTGTTTTCTATGGCAAACAACAAAGTGGTAAGGCTGAAGAAGAGGCCAAAAAGGAACTGACAAAGGCTAAGCGTGAGGCCGCCGAGACTATCCGTAAAGGCGAAGAAGATGTTGCTCGGAGAGCTGAGGAAGCGCGTAAGGACGAGCAGAAGCGCCGGGGCGAACTTAAAGAAATAGAGCAGCGCTTGCTTAGTCGCGAAGACAGTCTAGATAAAAAACTAGATGAGCTTGATAAGCGTTCAGAAAAGATGAGGGCGTCTGAAGCCGAAATTGAGGATTTAAAGAACGAGATTCGCGGAATCCGGACCAAACAACAGGATAAGCTTGAAAAAATTGCCAAGCTTACCAAAGCCGATGCTACTGAAAAATTGATGCAGATGACCGAGCGCGATATTAAGAATGACCTGCTGGGCTTAATTAATAAGCTGCAAAATGAGGCTAAGGATGAGGCTGAGGAAAAGGCCGGCGTAATCTTAGTTACGACCATGGAGCGTATGGCCAGTGAAGTTACCGCCGAGCGCACAGTTACAGCTGTAAAGCTGGAAGACGAAGAAATGAAGGGTCGTATTATCGGTAAGGAAGGCCGTAACATCCAGGCTCTGCAAAGAGCTACCGGCGTAGACATCCTGGTTGACGAGACCCCCGGTATGGTTATACTTTCCAGCTTTGATCCGGTGCGCCGTGAAATTGCCCGCCAGACTATGGAAATGCTTCTAAAAGACGGACGGGTTCATCCTGGCCGGATTGAAGAGGTAGTGGATAAAGCTCAGAAGCAAGTCCAAAAAGACGTGGTTCGGGCCGGTGAAGATGCTGCCCGTGAAGTTGGTCTGGTCGGCATTCCCAAGGAAATTTTGCAGCTACTAGGTGAGCTTAAATATCGCACCAGCTACGGCCAGAACGTTCTGAAGCACTCTACTGAAATGGCCCAAATGGCCGGAGTGCTGGCCGAAGAACTCGGCGCCAACGTTAAGACCGTTAAGTACGCCGCTCTAACGCACGATATGGGCAAGGCCCTAAGCCACAAGGTTGAGGGTAAGCATCATCACATTAGTGGCGAGATGCTGCGCAAATACGGTGCTCCGGAAGAAGTGGCTCTGGCAGCCGAACAGCACCATGACGACATGGACGCTACGACAATTGAGGCTTTAATCATCCGCGTTGTGGATGCAATTAGTGCCGCCCGCCCCGGGGCTCGTAATATCAGTACCGAAAACTTTGCGGAGCGCATGAAGGATCTTGAAAATACAGCGCTTGGCTTTGACGGCATCGAGAAAGCTTACGCCATCAGCGCTGGCCGCGAAGTCCGGGTATTTGTAATGCCTAAGGCCATTGATGATCTGCAGGCCATCAAGCTAGCCCGTGATATTGCCAACAAGATTGAGTCAACCATGCAGTACCCGGGAACTATCAAAGTCAATGTCATCCGCGAAACCCGTGCCATCGAATTCGCCAAATAAAAGTCAATGAAAACCATCTATTTTGTTAGGCACGGTGAGAGCGAGGCTAATAGCCTTGGGCTTTCTGCCGGAAGTGAGTTTGACACGCCCTTAACCGATACTGGCAGGCAGCAAGCCAAAAGAACCGGCCAAGACTTGAAGAACAAAAGTATTGAGCTGATTATTGCCTCGCCAATGGGCCGCACTATTGAAACAGCCGAAATTATTGCCCGGGAAATTGGCTATGACCCAAAGAGAATAGTGAAGAACTCTCTTTTTGTGGAGAGAGGTATGGGAATCTATTCTGAAGGTCCGGATGAAGAATATCTAAAGGCAGCTGTGAGCGGAGAGCCTTTGCACGAAAGCGTCGAATCAGCAGAGGATATGCATAAGCGGGTCAGTGAAGGGCTCGGTTGGCTCAAAGAATTCAAAGAGCAGAATATAGCGATTGTGAGTCACGGCGGAGTCAGTAGAATATTAAGACTCATACATCAGGATTTGCCACATAGCCATATGTATAAAATAGATCGGTTGCCCAACGCCTCAATTTACGAATTTACGATGTAAGTCTACCTTTTCTGCTATAATTGCCCCTGTTGTCGGGGTGTAGCGCAGTTGGCTAGCGCACCGCGTTTGGGACGCGGGGGTCGGAGGTTCGAGTCCTCTCACCCCGACCAAAGAAAACACTTAATACGTTAAGTGTTTTCTTTATTTCGGGCCTTATGGTACATAACTGTGGTAAAGATACTATTTATAACCTTAAGAGTTACGTAGCTTGAAGTTGCGAGCTCTAAACTTATTAACCATCCAATGTTACTGGCGCTGTGCGTCTTAAAAAAGCCACGTTGTATAAGTTTGGGCAAGGCAACTATTAAAAAAATTGTTAGATACATTCCTACCTTTAAAATTAAGCCCTCTCGCCAAGCCTTGCCAAGCGTATCAATAGAATCGCGCAATGTAGCTCCAAGTTTTTTATTGGTCGCTAAAATTGATGGCGCCACCTGCGCAATGTGCAGTGTCAGGGAGCTGCCAATAACGCCAACAATGCCTCTGGGTAATTTGCGTCTCTGAGCAAAAACACCAGCCGGGAAGAAAAACACCGACAAAAGAGCAAACTTTGTAACCCTAAAGAAGTTTTTTGCAACTCGCATTAAACCATACAAGGGCGGAATCGGTCGGCCCTCCAGCTTGGCTAAAACTCCTGCCGAAACGGCACATGTAAAATAAGCCGTTACCAGTGCTGTGTAAAATGCTGAAAAGCCGACGAGCCCCACAATCGCAGCGGTTTTATGGGCCGGTATGATATCGGTTTCGGTAAACACCAACCGGTACCAGCGGGCGAAGATGGAGGCACTGACTATTGGAAAGGTAACAGATATAAATAGCAGCGCAGCGTATGGATAAACCAGAATTTCCGGATGAATTCTAACAACCTTCAGGCTGTCCTTTATAACATGAGCTGCTCCTATGAACGGACTATCTTTGTGTTTATGTGGCATGTAAGCTTTATACCATATTTCGTGGTCGGGGATGCGGGATTTGAACCCACGACCTCCGCGTCCCGAACGCGGCGCGCTACCAAGCTGCGCTAATCCCCGTGATTAACAGGGGTAATTATAACAGAACGTCACAATATAATACTGCCAAAGGTTTTTTGGGCTACAATAAACAAGCATGCTTGAAGTACTTATCTGCCTGGTAGGAGTCTTTACTCTCCTGGTAATTGATGAAATTTTGGTCCACGCCAAAATCTTAAAAGCTGAGTATCGACGTAAGTTTGCTCACATTGCGGTAGGAGCCTTTGTGGCAAGCTGGCCGTGGCTAATTGGATGGCGAACTATACAGCTTATAAGCGTTCTGATGCTGGTGGTCGTAGTCTTTAATCAATATAATCCAATTTTTAAATTCAATAAGAGCCTAAACCGACGTAGCTATGGCGATTATTTTTTTGCTATAGCGATTTTGGCTTGCAGTATATTAACCACTTCAAACCTTTTCTTCGCATTGGCTATCCTGCACCTATCATTGGCTGATGGCTTAGCCGCTTTAGTCGGTAAAAATTTTGGCAGGAAATGGAAATATAAAATATTCAATCAGACAAAAACAGTTGTTGGCTCAATGACTTTTTGGATCGTCTCGCTACTAATCCTAGGGATTGGGCTGCTTTTTGGGAATGGCTTGATAGTCTATGGCGACTACGTTGTCTTAGTGATTGTTTTACCGCCAATTCTGACAGTGTTCGAGAACATTTCAGTCTATGGTCTTGATAACCTCGTCGTGCCGATAGCTGTTATATTGGCTCTAGGCATTGCCCAGAGCGGTTAAGAAGCCCCAATTATAATTCCAGCGGCAAAAACTATGGCACCGCCAAGCATCACCATGGCGATGGATTTCCAAAATTTCATATTGAAGTAGTGATATCTAAGATAACTAATAACCATAAGCTCTATTCCAACTACAATTGATGCAACCACCAATGCCGCATGGAAGCTGGAAAGTAAAAAAGGCAGAGTATGAAAAATCCCGCCCAGAAAAGTCATGGCGCCAATTATCACTCCACGGCGGAAAGGGTGACCGCGGCCAGTTAAAACGCCGTCATCGCTTAGGCCCTCGGCAAAAGCCATGCTTATACCAGCACCTACGGCGGCCGATACGCCGACTAAGAACGCTACATGGGGCCTATGTGTAGCAAAGGCTGCCGCAAAAATTGGTGCCAGTGTTGACACGCTCCCATCCATCAATCCTGCTAGCCCGGGCTGAACGGTCTGTAATACAAATGTGTTATCTTGCTTTGTCATGTATAAAAATGGGGCGAACGATGGGGCTTGAACCCACGGCCTCCGGGACCACAACCCGGCGCTCTAACCAACTGAGCTACGTTCGCCATATTCCCAAGTTTAACACTTAAAAATGGTACCCCGGGAGGGATTCGAACCCCCGACCTGTGGGATAGAAGCCCATTGCTCTAATCCACTGAGCTACCGGGGC
>CAZVAN010000010.1:14876-27511 GCA_964625245.1 uncultured Candidatus Saccharibacteria bacterium
TGGTGCGGGATACCAGAGTCGAACTGGTCTCCTCAGTTTGGAAAACTGATATATTAGCCGATATACGAATCCCGCAAAAATTATAGAGTTAGAACAGGGGTGATTATAGCAGAAACACCTTGAAATGTAACTCTTAGGTTTCGTGAAGAACTGTGATGTTAGCTCCGAGCGAATTAAGACGTTGGGCTAGCTCTTCATAGCCACGATTTATCGTGTAGATGTTGCGCAGCAGTGAGGTTCCGTCTGCCGCTAACATACCAATCAGCAACATAACCGCCGGTCGTAGACCACTTGGCGCCACAACTTCAGCCGAGCGCCAGCGAGTTGGACCATCTATGAATACCCTGTGGGGGTCAGCCAGCTCTAAATCAACACCAATTTTCTTCATCTCGGTATACATCAACGCCCGTTCTTCAAAAACCCAGTCGTGAATCAAGGTTCGTCCCTTTGCTACAGCCGCGATCGGCACAAAGTAGGGCAGGTAGTCAATGTTAATACCAACGCCTCCAGGTAATGGGTGCAGCTTTTCTTCAGGTGCTCTTAGACCACCGTTGTGTTTATGGATCTTCAAATCTACAAGATCAGATTGGCCATTCTCGGCTTTATAGGTTTTGCCTGTTTCAAATTTAAGGCCCATTTTCTTAAGTTTCAATAGTTCAAACTCAAGAAAGTTGATAGGCGCGCGTTTAATAGTTATTGAAGAATTGGTAGTGATTGCAGCTGAGATGAACGTAATCGCTTCAATCGGATCTTCTGTAAGTGAATAACTTATATTTTTCTTTATTTCTCTGAGTCCGGTGATCTTGAGAGTCGAGGTACCAATGCCATCAATTTTGACGCCAAGTTTTTGTAGGAAAAAGCACAAGTCCTGCACCATATAATTGGCGCTAGCCTGCTTGATTACGGTTTCACCTGGCGTCCCGGCAGCGGCAAGCAGAATATTCTCCGTAGCCACGTCACTCATCTCGTACAGGATGACCGAGCCGTCTGGCTTTTTACGATTAACAGAAACCACATACTGGCCGCTATGGGCTTCAATTTTTACTCCAAATTCTTCAAGCCCGTAAATGTGGGGAATAATTGTCCGGCGTCCCAACTCACAACCGCCAGCGTAGGGAATATAGAACTTGGAATAGTCATGCATAAGGGCACCAGCCAGCATAATTACAATGCGAGTTTTACGGGCTGCTTCTTTATTCATAGCGCTCAGGTTCAGTTTTTTTGGTGGCTTAATTTCAAGATCATTTCCTGGCAGCCATCGTACCTGTACGCCGATACTGGTGAGTACTTCAATAATCCGGTTGACTTCCTCTATCCGAGCTACCCTCTTTAAACGTGTAGTTCCTTTATTGAGCAGGCTAGCGCACAGAATAGCCACAGCTGCGTTCTTAGAGGTCTTTAGCTCAATGCTGCCCTTTAGTTCGCGGCCACCCTCAATCCGTAGGTTAATAGCCCCGCTACTCAAAGAAATTATCTGTTTATTTAAAACCTCGCTTATGCGGCCCAGGGTATCCAGGCTGAGGTTTTGTTTACCGTGCTCCATACGGTTCACAGCCGACTGGCTGGTATTGAGCCGCCTGGCAAATTCAGCTTGAGTTAGGCCTCTCTCTTGTCGTATCTGAGAAATTAGAAGACCTATCTGCTGGTTAGTGTGTGGCATAACGTACTAAAAGTTACCATATATGGTGTCAGCATGCAATAACTATATTTAGCGCTTTTTCCTACAGCTTGCACAAGTACTCAAACTGTAGCTTATTTGGCAACTTTAATTTTGCTAGACTACTGATACAATAAGCCGATGATATAGCTACCTAAACTTGCTCGCGTAAAAATCTTATTTAACAAGTTTAGTTAGGAGAGAAGTTATGGACGACAAAGTAGTAGCGCAGCTAATTAAGGACGAAGAAAAGCGCCAGCGCGAGGGACTGGAGCTTATACCAAGTGAAAATTATGTTAGCCGAGACATTCTGACGGCCATGGGCAGTATTTTCACTAATAAATACTCAGAAGGTTACCCGGGTAAACGTTACTATGGCGGCCAACAAAATACAGACAGAGTGGAACAATTGGCGATAGACCGCGCTAAGGCTCTGTTCGGCGCCGACCACGCCAACGTGCAAGCGCATTCTGGTGCACCAGCCAACGAGGCTGTCTATCATGCCTGGCTTGAACCCGGAGATACTATCATGGGCATGGAGCTGAGCCACGGTGGCCATCTTACTCACGGCCGACCGGGCACAATTTCAGCCAAGCTATTTAACTTTGTGCGCTATGGCATAAAAGATATAGAAACCGGCGAAATTGACTATGAACAAATGATGGCCACGGCCAAGAAGACCAAGCCCAAGATGATTATTGCCGGTTTTTCAAGCTACCCGCGCGAACTGGATTATGCCAAGTTTGCCGAGATTGGGAACGAAGTTGGCGCCGTACTGATGGCTGACATGGCCCATATCGCCGGGTTAATTGCCGGTAAAACTCTAAAAAATCCATTTGATTATGGTTTTCATGTCATTACCACCACTACCCACAAGACTCTGCGCGGTCCGCGTGGTGCCATGATTATGAGCATGGGTACGGTATCGAACCCTCTGAAGGCGGCTGATAAAACTATAGAAAACCTGCCGACATTGATAGATAGGTCAGTCTTCCCGGGTATCCAAGGCGGCCCGCACGAACATATCATTGCCGCTAAAGCCGTAGCTTTTGGCGAGGCTGGCAAGCCGGAGTTTCATGAATATTGCGTACAGATACTAAAAAACTCTAAGCGTCTGGCGGATGAGATGATGAAGCGCGGTTTCAAATTGGTAACTAACGGCACCGACAACCATTTGATATTGGCTGATGTTAAAACCAGTTTTGATATAGACGGTGATGTGGCCGAGACAGTGTTAGATAAAGTAGGGCTAACCCTAAATAAGAACGTAATTCCGGATGATCAGTTGCCACCGTTCAGACCTAGCGGCATACGCCTGGGCACACCGGCAATTACTACTCGTGGGCTAAAAGAGGATGACATGGAAAAGGTTGCGGAATGGATGATACAAGCTATTAAGAGTCGCAATGACGATAAAAAACTTAACAAGTTAAGTAATGAAGTCAAAGAATTCACAAAACAATTCCCGCTCCCAAGCGATAAATAATAACGGTCGCTTAAAAATTGTCCCGTCGGTTTTTGCGGCAATTATTGAGGATGAGAAAGTTCTATTGATTAGAAGAGCAAATACTGGTTGGATGGACGGCTACTATGATTTACCGGCTGGCCACCTTGAAGACCAAGAACACCTTAAAGATGGGGCAATTCGAGAATTAGAGGAAGAAGCGGGAATCAAAGCCAAGCCGGAAGATTTGAAGCTAATTCATATTCACCAAAATCATCATCGTCCGGAGACTCCCCATTACGGATATATATTTCTTGTAGCTAAATGGGACGGTAAACCAAGTTTGGTGGAACCGGAAAAATCGGATGACATTAATTTTTTTGAACTTGATAAGCTCCCGGAAAAAATTACGCCCTACGTCAAAGAGGCATTAACTCATCTAGGGGACAGCGAAGTTTCTATTTCCTATCACGCTCCAGGCTCAATTAAAACTGATTAAGGCAGCAGTTCAGGCTCTTGTTCTAGAGTAAGCCCGAATCTCTGCTGAACTTCATCAACTATTTTCTGCTTAAACTTTAAAAGATCTGAGGTGGAGTGGGCGTGTTCATTGACTAAAACTAAAGCCTGCTTACCCCAAGTGGCCATGCCGGTCTGCTCATCATGGATGCCTTTAAAACCGGCCTGCTCAACCAGCCATCCAGCGGCTAGCTTTATCCGCCCCTCACTGGCTGGCCAGCCTTTTATCTCCGGATATCGCTGCTTGAGCTCGTCAAATCTACTCTGCTCGATAGTCGGGTTGGTAAAAAAGGAACCATTATTGGCAACTTCAGCTGGGTCCGGGAGTTTGCTGGAACGGATAGCAATTACGGACTCACGGATAACAGATGGGCTAAATTCACGAATGTCGTGTTCGTCAAAATATGTTTGCAGGGATTCATAAAAGGGGGGCTGGGGATGAGTTTTTTTGAGCTCCAAAACAATATGAGTAATCACGAATCGTCCCTTATCGGCTGATTTAAAACGGCTGTCGCGGTAGGAAAAACCGCAACTCTCGTTCAGGATGGATTCGAAACAGCCAGCCTGCGTATCATAAACCGCCACCTCCTTTAGTACTCTTGAAAGTTCACCTCCGTAGGCTCCAATATTCTGGACTGGTGCCGCACCAACAGTACCTGGAATTAGCGAGAGAAATTCTATACCTGATAAGTCTCGCTTAACCGTCCAGGCTACAGATTCATCCCAATTCTCACCGCCACCCAATCTGACGGTAGCGCCAACGTCATCTTCGTGCAGGAGGTCCTTACCCATAACCTTGTCGACTATCACAAGCCCGGGAAAACCTTCGTCACGCCAGACAATGTTGCTGCCTCCACCAATCACAATAAACCCAATGCCTTTGGACTTGGCCCAAGCTACCAGCTCTTGCACCTCGTTGTCAGTTTTGGCTTCTGCCAGGTAGCGAGCATTACCCCCTAGGCGCATTGTGCTGTAGCTGGCTAAACTGACATTTTCCTGTACATCCATTAGTAACATTATAACGGTATAAGCGGATTTTACGGCGGTGGTACAATGTATGCATATGAGCGAACAAAAAGAGATGCCCTTTGCAACTCTAGGTAAACAACTTAGAGCCTTACGGACTCGGTGTAGCGAATCTTTAGCCGAGGCCTCGGGTGCTGTGGAAATAGACGTTAAAGTGCTGGCCAGTTTTGAGCTTGGCCAGAAAAGACCCACCGAGGATGTTCTGCTACTTCTGATTAGTCACTTTGGAGCCAAAGATGATGAAGCTGTGCGACTTTGGGAAATGGCTGGTTACGGTATGGAACGCATCCCAGCCGCGCATCTGGCCAATGAACAAAACCTTTCTCATCAGTCCGTCTCCGCGACTACTGATAGCCAGATTATCTTTACTGACGTCGTTGACATCACAGTTAATAATTACGGTGTAGTTATGAATTTTATGCAGGGTGCCAGTCCGCAAACCAAGCCTGCCAGTATAGCTCGAGTTGGTATGAGTCGTGAACATGCCAAAAGTGTGCTACAAATACTGCAGATTACTCTTGAGCAGACTGAGAAAAACATCACCGGCTTGAATCAGCCGCAGCTCAACTCTGATAACAGAAACCCCGAATCGAAAAACTAGCCACAACCTAACCTCTTTTTAGTAAAACTACCCCAGCGGGCAGAGATTCTGGTAGACTTTAGTCACAATGGTAAAGAAGCCTGGGAGCCAGCTTAAGTTGCTGTCCGGTCGTTCACATTCTAAATTGGCTAATAGTATAGCCCGCCGCCTAGGTGTTGAGCTTAGCAAAACCGAGCTAGGAAATTTCGCTAATGGCGAAATAAGTTGCCGGATTGAAGAATCTGTCCGTGGTTGCGATGTCTTTATACTTCAATCCCATAGCCCCAACGTAAATGACCATATCATTGAGCAGGCGCTCCTTATTGATGCTGCTAAGCGAGCCTCAGCTAGGTCTATAACCGCAGTCTGCCCGTTTTTTGGTTATGCTAGGCAGGATCGTAAATCCAGAAGCCGGGAACCTATCGCCGCCAGGCTAATGATAGACATACTGACATCAGCCGGCGCTGACCGAATCATGACTATTGATTTACACTCCGGCCAAACTCAAGGCTTCTTTAATGGGCCGTTTGACCATTTAATTGCTATGCCCATCTTGCAGGGCTATTTAAAAAAACTACCACCTAAGGATTTAGTAGTTGTTTCACCGGACGCCGGACGAGTAAAATTGGCGGAACGTTACAGCAGTGGCCTCACTTGTGATATGGCCATTATTCATAAATACCGTCCGCCGCACAAACGAAACACCGTTGAAACTAAATATCTAATTGGAGATGTGAGTGGTAAAACCTGCGTAATCGTGGATGACATGATTGATACCGCCGGTACCATTTGCGCTGCGGCTGAGCTGCTTGCTCAAAATGGAGCAAAAGATATTTACTGCGTTGCTACGCATGGATTATTTTCTGGCCCGGCACAAGAGCGAATAAAGAACTCAGCCTTTAAGAAGATAATAGTAACCGATAGCTTACCGATTTATACTGCCGGCCCCAGCTCAAAAAAAATAGAAGTTCTTTCCATTGCTCCTCTTATTGCCGATGCCATCACAGCGGTTTATGAGGGCACATCAGTCTCGGCGCTTTTCGGCGGCGACAATATTTAATATTAAGTTGACGATCTTTGTATTAAAGTAGAGCTATGAGTTTTTTGGAGAGCTTGGCTGCCAGAGCAAGTGCAAGTAATTCCTTATTATGTGTCGGCCTAGATAGCGATAGCCAAAAACTGCCGTCTCATCTACCTGCTAAAAATAGGGTTCTGGCTTTCAATAAAGCCATTATAGATACCACCGCTGATTTGGTCTGCGCATACAAGATAAATAGCGCTTTTTATGAGTCTGAAGGGTCTGCCGGAATCGAGCAGCTGAAACAAACCTGCGATTATATTAAAAGCAACTACCCAGACCTACCTATTATTCTTGACTATAAACGTGGCGATATAGGCAATACCAATGACGGCTATGTCCGGTTTGCGTTCGACTACCTTGGAGCGGATGCCGTAACGGTTAATCCGTACTTGGGAGCTGAGGCTCTTAAGCCATTTCTAGATCGCGCTGATAAGGGAATAATCATTTTGTGCCTTACCTCGAATCCTGGAGCCGGAGAATTTCAAAACCTGGAAGTTAACGGCAAAAAACTCTACGAAGTTGTGGCCGAGAAAGTAAAGAGTGACTGGAACAACAACCACAATTGCTTATTGGTAGTGGGGGCTACCCGTCCTGAAGAATTGGCTAAGTTGCGCCAACTTATGGGCGAGAATTTCGTGTTCCTGGTACCGGGAATTGGCGCCCAGGGGGGTGACATAAAAGCAACAGTCAAAGCCGGCATTAATAAAAGCGGTCAAGGTATTATCATAAACTCATCCCGGGAGATTATATTTGCTTCAAGCGACAGAGACTTTGACGGCGCGTCAAGAATTAGGGCTCTTAAAACACGTGATGAAATTAATGAAGCAAGGGAGAATTAAATGTCAGAGGTAAGTGAGAAAATCGCCGGTATACTACTATCCATAAATGCGGTCACCATTAACACAGACGAGCCCTATAGGTATACCAGCGGGCTGCTGAGTCCGGTTTATTCGGACATGAGGCTACTTATGTCATATCCCAAGCAGCGCCGAGAAGTTATTGAAGCCTGGGTCGAATTAATCAAAAAACAAGGCGATTTTGATTTAATTGCCGCTACGGCTACTGCCGGTATCCCCCATGGCGCCTGGATATCCGATAAGATGAATCTGCCGATGGTTTACGTTCGCGGGGAGGCCAAAGGGCATGGCAAAAAGAATCAAATAGAAGGTCTGGTGTCAGAAGGTCAAAAAGTTGTTATCGTGGAAGATCTTATAAGCACAGGTAAGAGTTCAATAGAAACGCAGGCTGCCATCCAGCAACAAAAAGCTCAGGCTTGCGATATCGTGGCCATTTTTAGTTATACTTTGCCCCAATCTTCTGAAAACTTTAAAAGAGCGAAAGTTAAACTTTCTACTCTTACAACTTTTCCGGTCGTAGTAGAAACAGCTGTCAAAAAAGGTCTCATGAAGCCTGCCCAAAAAGATTTAGTGCTGGACTGGCTTAAGGATTCAACTAACTGGGGTAAACGTCACCATTTTGAATAGCGCCAGCTGCTACAATGGCCACACGCACCCGTAGCTCAGCTGGATAGAGCGCCAGCTTCCGAAGCTGGAGGCCACAGGTTCGAATCCTGTCGGGTGTACCATTGTTGATTTCAAATGTTCTCGGAGCTTTGCTATCATTTAAGAAGATGGACACTACTAGAAAAATATATTTTCCAAAGTGGGTCGCTATCCTTTATGGTGTTCTGGCGATCGTGCTTATACCGTGGATTTTTAGTCTGGCCCAGAATTTACCGGCGCATCATCTCGCTCATCATTGGGATGCGGCTTGGGTCGGATTTGATGTAATTATGCTTATTGCCGTGGCTCTCACTGCGCTATTTATAGCCATGAGAAAAGTTTGGGTCGTAGTTTCAGCTACTGCTTTGGCCACCCTTTTTATAGTTGATGCTTGGTTCGATATTTTGACTTCAAAACCAGGCCATGAACAGAAAGTAGCTATTGTTTTCGGTTTGCTTGAGATCATGCTGGCAATTTTTACTTACAGTTTAGTGTTTCATGTCATTCATCATTCGAGCACGAAGAAAAAAGTTAAGCTTACGACAACCAAGGCAAGTTAAGTTTCAATATCCATAGCCTTCTCTAAATGAAGGGCGCTTAACGCCAAGTCGGCAATATCACCTTCATACGCCATATAATTGGGTTGCCAATCGGGGTTAAATTTATTCTTGAACTGTTCAAGACCACGAGCTGAAAAACGCTCACCGCTTAAAGCCTTGGCGATAGTCAGAAGCGGACCTTTGGCCTTGGCAAAAGGTACGAATCCAAGATCGAACAACTTATTGGTATCATTCTCGTTGGCTACGCACTCAATCGTCTTAAAAAGTAGGTAGGGCATAGCATCATTAGCATCCGGTAAGTAGCGCAGCAAATCTACGGTGACGGTCGGCGAATCTTTAAATTGCGGTAGTTGATTAGTGAAAGCCATTACTCGGTCGTCGGCACTCCTTAAATAGTGGATACGGCATTTCTGCAGATACCCTTCGTCAAAATACCCCAGCGCAAAACCTCTTTCTTTATGACCCCCCATATCCAACCAAGAATCGGAAACAGTCTTAAGTTGCCGCAAAAACTCTGCTGAATGTGGCGGTGCAGAAAAGTCGTAAACATAACCGCTTTTTATGGCTCGATTCTTTTTCCAGCGCCACCATTTATCATTTGCCGTGTTAGTTAAAAAGTCTTGGATGCTAATTATGGCGCTCGAGCCGATTTGTATTGTTTCTAACCCGGCTTTCTCGTAAAGCCCTAAACTGTTTTCGTAAACCGGCAAGAAGCAGGCCCTTAAGCGGCGGCCTTTTGCCCAAATAGTAAACTCTTCTAGTAGCTTTTTCTTATCGGCTGAGATAGGGTCGGCAAGTGCAAAGGCAATTGGACCAACCAGCCTATACGCCACAAAACCGCCTCTGTCGTTCTGCCAAAAGTAGTCTTTATCCGGTGGCCAGAGCTTAAAAAAGTCTTCTGACGAGCTAGAATGTCGGGCCAGAGTCGTTTCGACCCGCTGGTAGTCCCGGTCCACATTAGGCAAGCTTTTATAGGGTTTGAACAATATCCAAAGGATAACGGCGATGCTAGCCAGAAGAAACGCCGAAATAGTATGAGCTAGCAGCGCACTTCTGACGTGTGATTTGGCGGCAATATCGCTGCGAGCCACGTAATCAAAAAAGTTATCAAATGAGCGGCTGGCAACGATAGTTATTTTATTATCACGGTCTAGTGCTAGTAAAGAAACTAAAACGGCCAGCAGCAACGCCGCAACCATAAAATAGAAATCCCTTAAACGAATCGCCCAAGTTAATGGGATTACGCCGCGATTAAAATCATCACGAAAGATGAATAAAGCACAGAAAGTTATTAGATAAAGTACCATCAGCCCCGGATTAGGCGATATTACCGAATATTTAAGGGTCTCGATGCCGGCAATAGCCAGGAATATTTGGCGGGCTCGCATCTCGCCGCGAGCCAGGTGCCGGCTTAGATACAGCATCACCACACCGATTATCATCCCATGTTGTGCCAGCCAAGCGCTATCGCCGGCGAAGTATAACCCCCTAATTTTCCCTAGTAAGTGGATGTGAGCTAGGCTGATAAGAATTGCCAGGATGCCATTAATAAACGCCCAGACAGCCGCGGCAATCTTTACTAACTTTACCTCACCACCTCTGGTTAAGAAGTTATCCGCCATTAGAAAGTCACGGCAGAACCAGGCAAGCCAGACAATTAGAGCTGTTTGGTAAACAAACTGCGAAAAAGTGTTGAAACGCTGACGGTTAGCTAGCTGACTGATAAATAATAGCCCATAGGCTATTTGAAACAGGGCAAATCCTACAGATAGTAGTTTTTTTCTGAGCCAGGCGTCATAAACGCTTATTAGGAATAAAGCAGAGGAAGTGACGACCGTTTCTATAGCGTGCAAAACAAAACCAGCTGACAGGTATTCCTGGCAGCTCGCACCACTCACACGGCAGGTCGTAGTCAGTAGAGGGTCGATTAGAAGCCCAGCTCCAATAAACAGTAGCAGCCAGGTCACGTTTTTGTTCTCTGAGCGTCGATAGAAACCGTAGGCCATCAGTAAGACTAGGCCGCCAGCTAATAAGTCACCGGTTCTAAATAGCCAAGAGTAAGCCTCGAACGGCATTTCGTATTGGCTGATAAGGGAAGTTCGTGGTGATAGACTGCCGTTAAGATGCGGCGCCCATATCCAAGTAGTTCCCAAAATAATTAGTAATAGCTGCCAGAGTACCAAGTAGCGGCGGCGGGTCAAGTTTTGAAACATCTCCTGAATTTTAGCCTGAAACTCAGCTAACTTAAACACGAAAAGATGTATCTAATCTGTTAAAATTAGTTTACGCACCCGTAGCTCAGTTGGATAGAGCGCATGGCTTCGAACCATGAGGTCGGGAGTTCGAGTCTCTCCGGGTGTACCATTAAAAAACTCCTGTTTACCGGGAGTTTTTTTGATGGGGTGCGGAAGGCCGTACAATAACCTACAAACCTAACGTTAAATAACCTACATCCATTGCTATAGCAATAGATGTACTCTTAGCATGAAGGAATACTCTTACTAACCGTCTGACCTGAAAAGAAATTTAATTATGAGATATCTAAAATCAATTAATAAGCACCGTACTGAGATTCTAGCACTCGTTATTTTGGCGCTCGGTCTAACCAGGCTAATGGCAATGGCGCCGGGTGTCTATGCGGCTCAACCCATGGTTGATCTTCAAACAGCTGCACCATTTTCCATTTTATCGGGTACCCCGAACATTACTGATGCCGGCAACACGTCGTCCATTGTAGGTAACGTGGGACTAAGCCCGGCCAGTGGTTCCGGTATCGGGCTGGTCTGCTCGCAAGTCCAGGGAACTATTTACTCGGTTGATGCCGCTGGTCCCCTACCGTGTAGGGTCACAAACGGGCCATTACTGGTTACGGCTAAGAACGACTTAACGGCCGCCTACATTGATGCGGCCGGCCGAACACCCGTAACTACAGTGCCTACTGAACTGGGTGGAACCACTAAATTCGCCGGTGTATACGATTCCGGCTCAACTACGTTCAATATTACGGCTGGCGCCGGTCCTCTTGTTCTGGACGGCCAAGGCGATTCTAGCTCAGTTTTCATCTTCGAAGCTCCAGCGTCCGCACCAGGGCTAGTTGTAGGCCCTGGCAGTGTAGTGTCTCTAATCAACGGCGCCCAAGCCTGCAACGTTTTCTGGCGTGTTGATACAGCTACTATTAATACGACCGCGGTATTCAAAGGGAACATCTTAGCTCTTAATTCAATTACGGTAGCTAACGGTGCCAACATAGAAGGAAGATTACTGGCCCGCAATGGCAATGTCACGCTAATTAACGATGTAATCACGATAGCCAACTGCGCGACTCCCACATCGGGTGGTTCCGGCGCGGGTGCGGGTGCGGGTTCTGGTTCGGGTAGTAGCACTTCTGCCGTGGTACCTGGGCTGCCTGACACGGGAGTAAATCCAGGTAATAGCGGCGCCGCTTGGAACATCGTAATTGCTAGTGGAATTGTTGCTGGTCTTGCCATCATAGTTGTGGCTAGAAAGAGACGAGTAATTTAGTCTGTCGCGATAGGCACGGAGCTTCCATGCTCGGCGGTTTAGCTCGAATATGAAGTTGCTAAAAATTTTTCCAAAGCGAAGTTTGTTGATAATCGGCCTCCTAGGCGCTGGGATGATTGCGGTCCCTCTAACTCAACTAATTTTTAATGTTCCTGACCACGGTAGCTCACTAGCGGTTGCTATAAAACCTACAGTCGTTGCTAAAAAAGTGATTGCCGGGTTGCCAGTTAGCCTCAGAATCCCAGCTATCGACGTTGACGCGCCTATTGAGAGCGTTGGTATTAACTCCAAAGGAGAAATGGACACCCCAACAGATCCGGCCAGCACGGCCTGGTTTAATCTTGGCCCGCGCCCCGGAGAAGTTGGCAGCTCGGTTATTGATGGACACCTCGATTGGTTCAACGGCACCCCGGCCGTATTTGAAAATCTAAGTAAGCTGCAAAAAGGCGATAAGCTATACGTGGTTGATGAAGATGGGACAACTATCACTTTCGTTGTTCGAGAATTTGGTTCTTATGTCCAAAACCAAGATGCCACTAGCGTTTTCCGTTCAGTTGACGGCAAAGCCCACCTAAACCTCATTACTTGCGAAGGAATTTGGAATCAAGCAAGGCAAAGTTACTCCAACCGGCTGGTAGTGTTCGCCAACAAAGAATCATAAAATCAGGTTACTGGAGGGCCAGGAGGGACTCGAACCCTCGACATTCTGCTTAAGAGGCAGACGCTCTAACCAGCTGAGCTACTGGC
>CAZVAN010000011.1:0-24444 GCA_964625245.1 uncultured Candidatus Saccharibacteria bacterium
TGACTTCCCTGACCGGTAGCAACTAGAAGATTGAGTGTCTCCACTTTTGACATTAGACGTAACTTATTATGTTTTTAGCAAAAAAGCAATGCGCTCTCTGTAATTCTAGTCATAGACGGTATACTTGATGCTAATGATCCTAAATAAATACTGGACAAAAGATAACCTGGAAGAGGCCTTGGCCCGAATAAAAACACCTTCTGGTGTTCAGGGTAGCGACACTTATTTATTTAAAAACGCCATTTTTGGAAGAGACTCTTTGATGATGGCATATGACTTGCTCCCAACCCACAAAGAACTTTGTGGGACCATTCTACATACGCTAGCCAGAATGCAGGGTGAAAAAATTGATTTAATGACAGGCGAGGAGCCCGGTAGGATTCATCACGAATATCGAGCCCGATTTTTTGACGGATATGAGATTGATGATAAGCAGCAGGAAATCTTGGAAAAACTCCACGAGCTGTGGAACATAGGCAACGTAACAGACGGCAAGGTATCTGACCTTATCATTTACAGCTCTGTTGATGCCACACCACAGTTTGTTAGAGTTGTAGCTGCTTACTGTGGGTTGTATGGACCAGAGTTCTTAAACACCAGAGTCACATCTATTTATGGCACGGATAGGACTGTGGGTGACAGCGTATTAAGCGCTATGCAATGGTTGTCTCACCGGATATCTACGTCAGATTTAGACTTGGTGGAATTCCATAGAACGAACCCCCACGCTCATGAGTGGGAAGTTTTGCGTGACGGCAAAACCTCTTATTTGCACGAAGATGGAACTTTAGCCAATAGCGAGTCATTGGTCGCATCCATCGAGGTTCAAGGACTGGCTTATGATGCGCTCCTAGAAGGCTCTAAACTAATCGCTAGCGATGAGGCAGATATATGGAAGGCTAGCGCTCAGCATTTAAGATTATCTACTCTCAAGAACTTCTGGATACCCGAGCATAATTTCTTTGCTATGGCTATAGATAGAGACGTAAACTTTAAAACCAGAAAAGTTAAAACTCTGACTTCAGCCCCAATGGAGCTTCTTGATACTCAGTTTTTTAATCACCTACCCCACCCGTATAAGAAGGAGGAGCTTATAGGCGCTATTGTTAAGCGCGCATATTCGAGCGATTTCTTAACAAGTGTTGGCATTAGACAACGGGCATTGCGGCACTACAAACTAGTAGACTACTCTGATTATCATGGCTCTCTAACTTCTTGGGTTGTCATCGCCAATATATTAGCCAGGGGCCTACGACGGCAAAACTTAACAGAGTTGGCGGAAGATATAGAATGTCGCTTCATGAGCGGCCTCCATAAGTCGCAGGAGCTCTATGAATTTTTTTATGTCAGCCCTGATGGAGCAGTCGATTATGATAATAACCGCGTTATAAATCGTCCCGGCCCGGGCGTAAGAATAATTTCCGGAACTAACGTGCCAGAACGTACTCAAGGCTGGACAGTTTCAGCCGCCATAAGAGTTGCCAACGAAATGCCGCAACCCACTGATATCCAAGGGTGGAGAAAAGACTTAATAGATAGCTGCCTGCGCGAAGCACTTAGACATACTCAGCCTGAAACGCTTACGGACTTCTATATTGATATACACAAAGGGAGGAAGGACGAAGACGAGTTTGTCAGGATTCTGCATACAAAAGAGAAGTTAGGACATCACTAAATGGACTTACCCTAGACTCACGCGAGTATTAGCCGCACACCCCAAACTTGGATGAATACGGTTCCCGTGACAAGCTACAATTAGCCCATGAGTTTTGAAGGCCAAATTGAACAGCTGACCGACAGTACAAAAACTGTTCTGAGTGATTGCATGATGGAAAACGGGGCAATTGTGGCTGGCAATACCGATTTGCCCTCCTACCCCGAGACCGCCGTTAATTATAGATACGTTTGGCCTAGGGATGCCGCCTTTACCATATACGCGGCTGATGTGCTTAGCTTTTCTCCGGATACCAAAGTTGGTTTTGTAAAGTGGCTACTTAGGCTAGTTGGGCACTGCGTTTAGCAAGGCCGACCTGGGGCTGCGTTTGTTTGGTCAGTTGCATTAATTTAGTTAAACTGTAGTCAAAGATCTTAGATAGGGGATAAATTTGTCTGACAGCTTAAAGCAGAAAAAAGATTGGTGGCACGGAGCGGTAGTCTATCAGATATATCCTCGCAGTTTCTATGATTCAAACGGCGACGGCGTCGGCGACCTACCTGGCATAATCAAGAAACTAGACTATTTGACCGGCACGCCGGGCTCACTGGGCGTTAACGCCATATGGATTTCGCCGTTTTACCGCTCACCAATGGCGGACTTCGGCTATGACGTTTCTGACTATCGGGAAGTGGACCCTATATTTGGCAACATGACTGATTTCGACAAATTGCTCCATGATGCCCACAGCCGAGGGCTAAAAGTAATCATAGACTTCGTCCCCAATCATACTTCTAGCCAGCACGACTGGTTTGAGCAATCGAAGGAGAGCCGAGACAGTAAACTTAGGGACTGGTATGTCTGGCGAAATCCATCCCGGGGCGGCGAACCGCCCAATAACTGGAGAAGTGTTTTTGGAGGCTCCGCCTGGCAGCTAGACGAAAAAACTAAACAATACTACCTGCACACATTCTTGAAAGAACAGCCGGACTTGAATTGGGACAACCCGGAGGTCCGACAAGCCATGAAGGGTGTTATGCGCTTTTGGTTCGACAAGGGTGTTGATGGGATGAGACTGGACGCCGTAAGCTGGCTATCAAAAGACGCCCAGTTCCGAGATGATCCACTAACCCCAACAAACCACGAAAGCCCGGACCCGTATCTGCAGCTACTGCACAGCTTTAGCGCCCAAGGGCCAAACCTTTTTGAATATCTCAACGAACTGGTTGAAGTAGCCGCAGAATATGAAGATCGCTTCCTAATTACTGAAGCCTACCCGGACGTGCCGGGCGAGATTAATCACTACCTTAATTTTTATAGCAAACTTAGACACAACATCTGTGCCCCTTTCAATTTTGAATGCATTAGATTCCCCTGGGACGCCCACACGTACCGCGGTTTCATAGATGTTTTTCAAGAGAAATTGGGGCCAGATCAACCACCTATCTACAACTTCGGGAATCATGATAAGCCGCGCCTGGCATCGCGAATTGGCCGCGACTCAGCCAAAACCGCGGCTGTGCTGCTTTTAACTCTCCCAGGAATACCGTTTATCTACTATGGTGATGAGCTCGGTATGCGTGACGTTAAAATTCCCCACTACGGCGTGCAAGATCCTTTTGCCCACCAAGGCGGAGCCGGCCGTGACCCGGCTCGTACGCCAATGCAGTGGTCAGCCGGCCCCTACGCCGGCTTCAGCTCACACAGCTCCTGGCTGCCACTGGCCGAAGATTCCACTGAATTTAATTACGAAAAAGAATCCCAGCAGGAAGGTTCTTTCTTTAACCTTTATAAGAAGTTGCTGAACTTGCGAAACGACTCGAATGCCCTACGCTACGGCACTTACCGCTCGCTTAACCTGCCACCGCACATATTTGGATTTGTACGTGAAGATGATGCGGAGAGGCTGACTATTATACTGAACTTTTCGGGCTCGAAGGTTTCTGTTGTATCTAAAGCGCTTAAAGGCAAAATAATATTATCAACCCATCAAGACGACGAACAGCCAGTGGCACTCGGCGAAGTAGCGCTAAGAGCCCATGAGGGTGTGATTATCGAATCCGCTTAGATTTGTCGGCTTTAATAATTTTTTGCAGGTGCTGTTTCTGAGAAACTTTCTTAATAATCTTGGGGATCTGGCGAATTTTTTTACTAACAAAATGCGGCGTCAGTCTTTGGTTCTCACGAATTATTTGAGCAAAGGCCGCCTCGTAGCCGTCTACCATTTTGGCAGTTGAGAAGTTCTTCTTGACGTGGTCGCGGCAATCTTGGCGAGCGATACGCTTAATCTTATGGACAGCGTCAATCATCTCGGCGGTGGTATCGACCACAAAGCCGGTTTTACCATTGACGATAAGTTCCGGGGCGGCGCCGCGGCGGAAGGATATAACCGGCGTCCCGCTAGCCATGGCCTCGATGGTAGTTAGGCCGAAGGGCTCTTCCCACTGCACCGGCGTTAGCAAGGCTTTGGCTTTTTGATAATAAGCTGGCATCTGCTTAAGTTCCATGAACCCCAGATAAAGAATTTGGTCGTCAAGGAATGGCTTGATGTACTGGTCAAAATAGCTTCGGGTTAAGGGGTAGACCGGACCGATTATCAGCAGGCGGTGGTTAGTCTCCTTAGCTACCTGAATCGCTTCTTTAACGCCTTTTTCCGGAGCCACACGCCCGGCATAGAGCAGAAAATCCTCTGGCTTATCAGAAAATGGATAATCTTTTATATTTACCCCGTTGTACACAGTGCCCACATAAGGCAAATCCGTACCGTCACGGCGTTGGTTATTCGATAAAGACACGAAGTGTTGGTTGGGTGAGCCGTGAAGCTCAAATATCTCCCTGGACCAGTCGTGTATTGGGTCATGAAGCGTATATAAGACCGGTACTTCTGGATAGAGTGAGCCAAGCATCATGGCGGACTCCGGATGATGAAAATGCAAAGCGTCGTATTTACCGGCCCGGGCCCATTCGAACATCTGCTTAACCATCACCCCTTCCCACATGGCTGGAAAGGAATGGACCATTTTGTCGATATTGGCTATGAGTTCATGGAAGTCATGCTCGTTGTCGGCTAGCGGCCTCAGCCCCTTTGATTCGACGTTGACCTTTTTTAATTTACTACCCAGCGGCGCGTAAAAATCAACGCTGTGGCCGCGCTTGGTTAGACCTTCAGCTATTGCTACGGCTAGGTCAATTGGGGCATATATCATATCGGCCGGCGTTGGCACCGGCAAATATCCACGCACCATCATTGCGATTTTCATTTATAAATCCTGGCTGAAAAACAATGCGCGTGGTAACTTCGCCCAAATATAATACACACTTATAGGTTATATTATAGTCCATTGAGCCGGAATGTAACTGTAAGATTTTTAGCTGAGGGGTTATTTACTTGCCGGATTTGGCAATGATATCGTCGGCCACATTGCGCGGAACATCGGCGTAATGGTCTAGCTCCATGCTGGAGCTAGCCCGGCCTTGAGTGGTGCTACGCAGATTGGTAGTGTAGCCAAACATCTCGCCCAATGGGACGTAAGCTGTAATTTCTTTGATGCCGGCGCTGAGGTCTTCCATAGATTCTACCCGGCCGCGCTTGCTGTTAAGGTCGCCAATTACGTCACCCATAAAACTCTCCGGAGTAACAACGACCACTTTCATGATTGGCTCAAGCAGTACCGGCGAGGCTTTTTTAACGCCGTCCTGCAGCGCCATGCTGCCGGCAATCTTAAAGGCCATCTCGCTGGAGTCGACATCGTGGTAACTGCCATCGTAGAGTTCAGCCTTGACGTCAACTACCGGATAGCCGGCAATAACACCGTTACTCATAGCTTCTTCAATGCCAGCTTTGACGGCCGGGATGTATTCGCTGGGGACAGAGCCGCCCTTGATGCTATTTATGAATTCATAACCATTGCCCTGCTCGTTTTGAGACAAGCGAATCCAGACATGGCCGTACTGGCCGCGGCCACCGCTCTGGCGGATAAATTTGCCTTCGGATTCAACGGCGTCTTTTCTAATAGTTTCGCGGTAGGCAACCTGGGGCTCGCCAATGTTGGCCTCGACTGTAAACTCACGCTTCATGCGGTCAACGATGATGTCCAGGTGCAGCTCGCCCATACCGGAAATAATGGTCTGGCCGGTTTCGTGATCAACTTTAATGCGAAAGGTTGGGTCTTCCTCAGCCAGGCGCTGCAAGGCCATGCTCATTTTTTCCTGGTCGGCTTTGGTCTTGGGCTCAATGGCGATAGAAACAGGCGGTTCCGGGAAGGTTATGCTCTCCAGCACAATCGGGTGGTTGGGGTCTGAGAGCGTATGGCCGGTAGTTGTGCCTTTAAGGCCGACTACGGCGGCAATATCGCCGGCTTCTACTTCGGTTACGTCCTCGCGGTCATTGGCTTGCATGCGGACAATTCGGCCGATGCGCTCTTTCTCACCGGTGGAACTATTTAGGATATAGCTGCCGGCCTGTAATTTGCCTGAGTAGACACGTACAAAAGCCAGCTTACCAACAAAAGGATCGGTGGCAATTTTGAAGGCTAGAGCCCCCATCGGCTGGCTGGCATCGGGGTTACGTTCGACTTCATCGCCAGATTTAGGATCGACGCCCCAGGTTGAACCGCGGTCTAGCGGGCTAGGCAAAAAGTCGTTAACGGCGTCCAGGAGCTTTTCTACGATAACGCCACGGCCATCACCACCAGTGACTGGGAAGAAGTTGCCGGACAAAGTAGCCGTTCTAACGGCCTGTTTAATCTCTGCTTCTGATAGGCCCTCTTCACCCGCGTCAAAATATTTTTCAAGAATTTTCTCGTCTTCGGCAACGGCGTTTTCTATCAAAAGTGAGCGGTACTTTTTAACCTCATCAGTCATATCAGCCGGGATTTCACCTTCAACCAGCTCGTGGTCAGTGAAGTCTTTGTAGGTGTAGCTTTTCATGGATATAAGGTCAACTACGCCAGAGACGGACTGCTCAAAACCAATTGGCAGGTGGATTGGGAAGGCTCGCTTGTTCAGGCGGTTATGGATAGAGTCTAGGCTTTTATAGAAATCACCGCCGGTTTGATTGATTTTGTTGATAAAACAGATGCGCGGTACGTTGTATTTGTCGGCCTGGCGCCATACGGTCTCGCTTTGACTCTCTACACCCATTTTGCCGTCAAAAACAGTTACAGCACCGTCTAGAACCCGCAGGGAGCGCTCTACTTCAACCGTGAAGTCAATGTGGCCGGGAGTATCGATAATGTTAATCTTGTGGTCTTTCCAATAACAAGTTACCGCGGCAGCCGTAATAGTAATGCCGCGCTCTTTTTCCTGAGCCATCCAGTCAGTTGTGGTCTCCCCTTCATGTACGGCACCAATCTTGTGCTTTAAACCGGTACGGTAAAGGATGCCTTCCGTGGTAGTGGTTTTTCCGGCGTCAATATGGGCAATAATGCCGATGTTTCTGACGTTTTCTAAATTGTATTTCTTGTCTGCCATTACTTATTCCTTCGTTAATTCTCTTTCGGCTTGCATCACGATCAGTTGACCGGACATAATTTCGCCTCCTCGGCGATATAATTCCCTGATTTGAGATGGATCATTAAGCCGATTATTCATGCATTCCATTTCACAAGCACCGTCACATTCACCCTCATCAAGCCAATTATGAATTTGGTCCGCTAATTCAGAGCCCTCTTCTGACAGCTCTCTAAAAAATTCAGCCCAAGTGCGATGGCGGCAAGACAGACACTTGTCTTCTACCTGCAAAGGCATAGAGGCCTCATAACCAGTTCGTGCGGCCACGGTTAAGTCCTCGCGAAGTGAGCGAAGGCCCGGTTGGCATCGGCCATCCGGTGCGTTTCTTCTTTTTTCTTCACGGCTGCGCCGGTGTTGTTATAGGCATCAACCAACTCTAGGGCAATGCGGTCTTCCATACTCATGCCGCCGCGATCACGGGCGGCAGCCACAAACCACATGGTAGTCAGGTGCTGCTGGCGTTGGCCTTTTACTTCAAACGGTATCTGGTAGTTGGCGCCACCAACCCGGCGGGAGCGGGTTTCCATGTGCGGTTTGATGTTTCCAAAGGCCTGCTCAAAAACCTCCAGCGGATTTTGGACCTTAAGGCGGTCAGCCGCTTTTTGCATGCCACCGTACACCAGGCTCTCGGCCATCTGTTTTTTGCCATGTAGCATTACACGGTTGATAAGCTTAGCCACGGCAGTACTTTTGTACAAGCGATCAGGGGCAACTTCACGAACTAGGCTTTTGGTGACTTTACGCGGCATTATTCTGTCTCCATCCGATTAGCTCCATCAATTAACTGAGTGCTTGATGGTTGCTCCGTTTCGCGAAACGGGAAGAAAACTTTACCAAACATAATGTGCGCTCCGTAATAGGCGCTGCTCGGATCGCGAGGTCGGTACAATCTTTCCGCGTCTTGATAGGCTAGCCTTAGCTCCTCTTCAGCAATTCTGAGGTCAACCTCGGCTCGAATTAGTTCACCAGATATATTTGCCATTTTATTTGGGCCTCTTAGCGCCGTACTTAGATCGGCCTTGTTTACGATCCTGGACGCCTTGAAGGTCCAAGCTGCCGCGGACAATGTGGTAACGCACACCGGGAAGGTCTTTGACACGACCGCCACGGACTAGTACAACAGCATGCTCCTGCAGGTTATGACCCTCGCCGCCAATATAGGCCCAGACTTCGTGGCCGTTAGTCAGGCGCACGCGGGCCACTTTACGAAGGGCGGAGTTAGGTTTCTTAGGAGTCTTGGTGGTAACACGGACGCAAACGCCACGTTTGAACGGTGATTGTTTTTCGTAGGTCTTAGTTTTTAGATTATTGGTAACTCGAAGCAAGGCCGGACTCTTACTTTTAACGGCGGCACTCTTTCGAGGTTTTCGGACTAATTGGTTGATTGTTGGCATATTATCTATGGTTCTCCGAAGATACAGTGGTTAAGTTTAGCAAATTCACCCTGTTATTTCAACCGTCCCTACTTCGGCGGGCTCAGTTTCCGATTCCGCGTCGTCATCGTCAATGCCACGGGCGCCGGTACCAACCGGTATGCGCCGACCCAAAATGACATTTTCCTTAAGGCCATACAGGTGATCTACCTTACCGCTGGTGGCCGCGGCTATTAGCACGCGGGTAGTATCTTGGAAGGAAGCGGCTGACAGGAATGAATCAGTGGACAGGGAGGCTTTGGTGATGCCCAGCAGTAGTTGGTTAAACTTAACCTCTTCCTTACCTTCGCCACTTAGGCGCTCGTTGGCTTCGGCTACCGATAGCTTGCTAGCGATGTCGCCGGTAATGAAGTCGCTGCCGCCAGAATCTTCAATCTGAACGCGGCTGAACATCTGGCGAACAATTACCTCCAGGTGCTTATCAGCAATATTCTGTCCTTGTGAAGCAAAGATGTAGAGAATCTCGTTCATGATGTAGCGCTGGGTAGCAGCCACGCCCTGCAAGCGCATCAGCTCGTGCAGGTTGATAGAGCCGTTGGTCAGGCGAGCGCCAGCCACAACTTCGTCGCCGTCTTTGACCAACATTTGTTTGAAGCCAGGTATCTCGTAGCGGACTTGGCTTTTAGCAGTTGGGCTAATAGTGATGGACGTTTCTGTAACGTGAACTTTACCGGCCATAGCGGCTTTAAGTTGCTCACTACCGTCCTCATTAGCGGCAATCAGTTCGCCAAATTCGACTTCGTCGCCGTCATTAACTTTGGCAATGCGCTCATTAAGCGGTAGTTTAATTGGCTTCTGCTCTTTAGCGGTCACCTGGATTATGTATTTATCGCCCTCTTCCCAGGCAGCTACGGTCCCGCTAATGTCGGATAGGTAGGCTTGACCCTTAGGGGTGCGGACTTCCAAAAGCTCTTCCACACGGGTAAGGCCTTGGGTTACATCGTCACCGGCTGTAATTGCTCCGGCTCGGTGCTTGGAGTCTAAGGACAGCTGGGTGCCAGGTTCGCCAATGCTCTGGGCGGCAATAACGCCAATTGGGTAGTCAGGTGCAACCAGTTTACCTGTGGCCAAATCAATGCCGTAGCTTTCGCGGGTAACACCCCGCACTGAGGCACATGACAGCACGCTCATGATGCGTACGATATCAATGGACTCATCAGCTTCAATAGCGTCGGCAATGGCCGGGGTGATTAGCTGTTTGGCCTTGACGTGTTTCTTAATGTTCTCAGCGACGAAGCGGCCTTCCAGGCGACTACCAAAAGTAACGCCTACGACCTCGGAGTCGGAGCGGTACATCGGCAGGCCGGGATCCTCGGCGTCGTGGCCAACCGTGAAGACGTCTTGAGCAACGTCAACCAGGCGGCGGGTCAGGTAGCCGGAGTCAGCGGTTCGAAGGGCAATATCAATCAGGGATTTACGCGTACCACGGGTGGCTGTGAAGTATTCCAGCGGCGTCAGTCCGTATTTATAGTTAGAGCGGACCGGCAGCTCGATAGCCCGGCCGGTGGCGTCGGCAAACATACCGAGCATACCAACCGATTTCTTCATCTGAGAAATATTACCGCGGGCGCCGGAAGCTACAGCAATACTCATGGTGTTGTCTTCTTTTTGAAACTGCTCCTCTAGAGCTCGCTCAACTTGGGAGTCAACGGTTGTCCAGGTTTCAACGGTCAGACGGTAGCGCTCTTCATCAGTAATGAAACCTTCGGTGTATTGCTGGCTGATTTCTGTAGCCCGGGCTTCCCCGCCGGAAACAATTCCGGCTAGTTCGGTGAGGTCAGAAAAGTCATCCATACCGATGCTCAGGCCAGAGCTGGTAGCAAAGCGAAAGCCAAGATCTTTAAGGTCATCGGCAATTCGGGCGGTCTCTTCTTGGCCGTAATTCTGATAGATGCGGCTCATGACTTTGTCCAATTTCTTGTTGGTCATAGCGATGTTTTGGAAAGCAAAATCTTCAGGGTAAATCTCGTTGAACAGCAGCCGACCGACAGTGGTTTCACGGACTTCGCCACGGAAAGGAACGGCTACTCGGCTTTGCAGGCTGAGTTTGCCATCGTCCAGAGCCAGTAAGACTTCGTCCAAGCCGGAGTATGGTTTGTAGGGGTTGGACTCTGTGCCTGGTCGCTCGTAAGTCAGGTAGTAGCAGCCAAGAACAATATCTTGCTCAACGTGAAGAATTGGCGAGCCGTCAGCTGGTTTCAGTAGGTTCTTGTTGGCAGCCATAATATCGCGGGCTTCAGCCTGGGCTTTATCAGACAGAGGTAGGTGGACGGCCATTTGGTCGCCGTCAAAGTCGGCGTTAAAGCCTTTACAAACTAGCGGATGCAGTTGAATAGCTTTACCTTCAATCAGCACCGGTTGGAAGGCCTGAATAGATAGGCGGTGCAAACTGGGGGCCCGGTTAAGCAGTACATATTTGCCCTTAATTACTTCGTCCAGGGCGTCCCAAACGGCAGCCTCGCTCATTTCAATCATGCGGGTGGCAGACCGAATGTTGTGGGCCAGTTCCTGCTCAATTAACCGGCCAATTACGAACGGCTTGAATAGTTCCAGAGCCATAGTCTTAGGCAAACCGCACTGGTACATCTTAAGTTCCGGACCGGCGACAATTACTGAGCGCCCGGAGTAGTCAACACGCTTACCAAGCAGGTTCTGGCGGAAGCGGCCTTGCTTGCCTTTGAGCATATCGGACAGGCTCTTCAGGCGGCGGCGTTGACCGGTGGCGGCCACGGCCCGCCCGGAGCGGGCACTGTTGTTGTCAATCAGAGCATCCACTGCTTCTTGGAGCATGCGCTGCTCGTTACGGCGGATAACTTCAGGGGCGTTGAGCTCCATGAGTTTCTTCAGACGATTGTTTCGGTTAATGACGCGGCGATATAGATCGTTTAGGTCAGAAGTGGCAAAACGGCCGCCGGTCAGCTGTACCATGGGTCGCAGATCCGGAGGAATTACCGGTAGTACCGAAACAGCCATGCTGGACGGTTTAATCTCGGCTCGGTCCATGCTTTCCAGCAGGCGCAGGCGCTTCATTATCTTTTTCTTGCGCTGACCCTTAGCCTCTTCGGCCTCTTTGTTCAGGGCTTCTATTAGCTTGTCGAGTTCGACTTCTTCAAGTAGTTCTTTCAAGGCTGCGCCGCCCATACCAACCGAGATGACGGCTTGGAGCTCATCGGGTAGGTTGCGGTAGTCTGTCTCGGACAAAAGATTCAATTTTTGTAGGTTGTCGGCTTGGGCCTTAAAGATTTCAAAATCTTTGACTAGCTCTTCCAGCTCTTTGGTTCGCAGCTCCGCCAAGGCCTTAACGTCAGCGCCTTCTTTGGCAGCTTCTGCCTCCGCTCTGGTGTTGATAGCGGCCTCGGCGGCTGTGAACTCGGCGGTTCTGTCTTCCAGAATCTTGTCGCGAGCAGGAGCATCTACGCTCTTAATTATGTAGCTGGCAAAGTAAGCAATGCGCTCTAAGTTTTTGACTGTCATGCCTAAGATTAGGCCGATGGCACTAGGCGTGCCGCGCAGGAACCAAATGTGGGCCACGGGGGCAGCTAGGGTGATGTGACCCATGCGCTCACGGCGGACAATGCTTCGGGTTACCAACTCACCATTTTTATCAACGGCGGCTTCGCGGGAACGAACACCCTTATATTTAGCATCATGCGGGTTGATGTCTTTAACCGGGCCAAAGATGCGTTCGCAGAAAAGACCATCGCGTTCCGGTTTCTGGGTGCGGTAATTGATAGTTTCGGGCTTGGTTACTTCGCCGTAACTCCATTCCAAAATGTCGTCGGGGCTGGCAATAGCCAGTCTTACGGCGTCAAAGTCGGCTATATTAGTGCCTGGATTATATTGGCGCATTATAGGGCCCCTTTCTCTTCTGTGTTATCAATTACAATATCTTCGTCAGAACTGTCCCTTACCGAGACAGCGGCGTCTTCGCCCATCAGGGCAATTTCCTCAGCTACTTCGGCTTCGTTTATCTGGTGGCTTAAGTCGTCGTCAGTAGCTGTCGGCGCAGCGCTAGGCACAGTCTTAGCCTCTTCCTTAATGTTCTGAGCTAAGATTTCTTCGGCATCAACTATCTTGTTGTCGGCCAGAAGGTCAACCTTTAAGCCAAGGCCTTGCAGTTCTTTGACAAGCACGTTAAAGCTCTCCGGAACCTTTGGCCCCTGAATTTCGGTGCCTTTGATGATAGATTCGTAGGCTTTGGCGCGACCATAAACGTCGTCGCTCTTAATGGTCAGCATTTCTTGAAGCGTATGGGCAGCGCCGTAGGCTTCCAGAGCCCAGACTTCCATCTCGCCGAAGCGTTGGCCACCATTTTGAGCCTTACCACCGAGCGGCTGCTGAGTAACCATGGTGTATGGTCCGGTGGAACGGGCGTGAATCTTATCACTGACCATGTGGTTAAGCTTGATGATATACATAGCACCAACCGTTGTTCGTTCTTTGAAAGCCTCGCCGGTTCGACCGTCGTAGAGCTGCTGCTTGCCGTCACGCGGCAGACCAGCTTCCTCTAGAAGATCCTGGATTTTAGGAATCGGTATACCGTTAAAGGCCGGGCTGGCAACTTTAATGCCGAGCGCTCGAGCCGCCATACCTAGGTGAGTTTCAAATAGCTGGCCAATGTTCATACGTGAGGGAACGCCAAGCGGATTCAAAACAATATCTACTGGTGTACCTTCCTCATTGAACGGCATATCTTCAACCGGCAGAATGCGGGCAATAACGCCCTTGTTACCGTGGCGGCCACCAAGTTTGTCTCCAACGCTGATTTTGCGCATTTGAGCCACGAAAACCTGGATTTGCATGATGACGCCGGCTTTGAGTTCGTGACCGGAAGCTCGACTGAATACCTTAACGCCAACCACTTTACCGTGGCGGCCAGTGCTCATGCGCTGGGAGGTATCGCGGACTTCTTTGGCTTTTTCACCGAAAATTGCGCGCAGCAGTCTTTCTTCACTACTTAGTTCTTGCTCACCCTTAGGCGTAATTTTTCCAACTAGAATGTCGCCGGGGTGGACTTCAGCGCCAATGCGGACAATGCCGTCCTCATCAAGGTGGCGCAGAGCTTCCTCGGATACGTTAGGTATATCGCGAGTGACTATTTCCGGGCCCAGCTTGGTTTCGCGGACTTCGGTCATATAGTCAACAATGTGAATGCTGGTCAGGGTGTCGTCTTCGACTAGCTTGCGAGAAATGATGATGGCGTCCTCAAAGTTATAGCCACCCCATGGCATGAAAGCCGTCAGTAGGTCTTTGCCAAGAGCTAGCTCGCCGTCGGCGATGCTCATACCCTCAATTAGCGGGTCACCAGCTTTGACTCGGTCGCCGCTGCTAACAACCACCATTTGATTAATGGAGCTGCCTTCGTTACTGCGGGCAAAGTGGGTTGGCTCGTATTTGCGGGTGCCAGCCTTCTTATATTTAATGACCACTTCGTCGGCTGTAGCCTTGACGACGTCGCCGTCTTCTTCGGCCACAATTAGCTGGCCAGTGTTGTGGGCAACTACTGATTCCAGACCGGTACCAACAATTGGGCTTTCCGGCTTAATTAGCGGTACGGCTTGGCGCTGCTGGTTAGAACCCATTAGCGAGCGGAGCACGTAGTTTTTCTCAACAAACGGGATGAGTCCAGCACTGCTACCGATGGTTTGGCTGCGGCTGGCGTCCATGTGGGTAACATCGTTAGCATCAACTTCTTCGGGTTCCAGGCGGTTACGGGCGCTGACACGGGCGTCTTTAAAGTAGCCCTTCTCGTCTATTTCGTTTCCGGCACCGGCAATTACAACTTGGCCTTCTTCGGCGGCATCTAGATATAGAATCTGGGTAGTAACTTTAGCTTTAACCGGCCAGGTTACCTTACCCTTGACTGTTGCTAGTCGCTTGGCAGCGGCATCGGTAATTACGGTGTCTTTTTTGACAATAACTTTGCCTTTTTCGTCTTCCAGATCAACGCGGGCAATATGGCCAGCGGCATCTTTGGCAGTTGCGGCATTAATGACTTTCCTATAAGGAGTCTCTATGAAACCGTACTCGTTGACACGGGCATAGCTGGCCAGGTTCAATACCAGACCGATATTGGCGCCTTCAGGTGTTTCTACCGGGCAGATGCGGCCATAGTGAGTGGCGTGAGCATCACGCACCTCAAAGCCGGCACGCTCTCGTGACAAACCACCGGGACCCATAGAGCTGAGGCGGCGTTTGTGGGCTAGCTCGGACAGCGGATTAATCTGGTCCATGAACTGTGATAGCTGTGAGGAGGCAAAGAATTCGCGGACGGCAGCCACCACCGGACGGGCGTTAATTAACTGAGCCGGGGTTACCGTCTCAATTTCGCTCATGCTCATGCGGTCTTTGGCGTTACGCTCCATGCGAAGCAGCCCGATGCGGAACTGGCGCTGCACCAGCTCACCAACCAGTTTGACACGGCGGTTAGCTAGTGAGTCAATTTCATCACCAGGTTCTTGGGTAACGTTAAGGCGAATGATTTCGGCAATAATAGCTACCAGGTCTTCAATCCGCATGACGCGGTTATCAATAGTATTGGCAACATCAAGATTCAGGCGCTTGTTTATCTTGTAGCGGCCAACTCGGCCAAAATCAAAGCGTTTGAAGTTATAGAACATATTTTCCAGCAAGCTACGGGCGTTATCAACAGTTGCCAGGTCACCCGGGCGCAAGCGGCGATAGACTTCAATCAAAGCCTCATTGGTACTTTTAGTAGGATCTTTGGCCAGCGTAGCGTCCATATAGTTATGTTCGCCCTGGTCAACATGTTTAAAGGACTCTTTAATCTGCTGCTCGTTCATGCCCAAAGCCCGAAGCAAGGTAGTGACGGCAATTTTACGCTTGCGGTCAATCTTTACATACAGTGCGCCGGCGGCGGCTGTTTCAAATTCCAGCCAGGCACCCCGAACCGGGATGATTTTGGCGCCGTACAGATTAATTGTGCCGCGGGGGTCGGCGGTGAAAAATACACCGGAGCTTCTAATTAATTGGCTGACAACAACGCGCTCGGCGCCGTTTATTACAAAGGTGCCGCGACTCGTCATCCACGGGTAGTCTCCCAGGTAGATTTCGGATTCTTTTACTTCGCCGGTAACCTTATTAGTCAGTTCTACGGTAGCTTTAAGCGGAGCTTCGAAGCTGACGTTGTTCTCACGGGCTTCGTTCTCGCTCATTTTGGTGTCTTCAAAATGATAGTCCTTGAAACGGATGCTGAGTTTTTGGCCAGTGTAATCATCAATCGGGCTGATTTCGGCCAGTAGCTCGCCCAGACCTTCGGCCACAAACCATTCAAAAGACTCGTTCTGGTGGTTCACCAGATTTGGCCTCTCAATCACATCGTCTTGTTTTGTGTAATAAACTCGCTTTTTATCTTGTACAACGCCGGTTTTTTTGGCCATCAACAGCAACGCTCCCTTCCTGTGAATGCTTAGTGTTTAAAGAGTTTCTTTTTGCACTTTAAATTTTTGTCGCTTAAGCGAAGCCCACTACGTTCGGCGATGCTAATAGTCATAAAAATACGCAAGCACCAAAGTACACTACTTCTTAACGTACTATTATGAGCCTAAAAAAGTCACAGGTCAAGACTTTTGTCTAAAAATCTAATTGATATTGTTGGTCTGTGGAAAAGCGCCGACTGTTTGTTTTAGATGTTGGGCGTTATTATTACTCAATGGCACTGTACTTTGCATATCTCCAAGACGCACCGCCCGTTCCCCCTAGTCCAACATTCTGGGATCGCCTTGATAGCATAGTGTTCTTGTTCGTACTTTTGAGTATAGTCGCAGCGATTATTCTAGTGTTACTAAGCCGAGACAAGAAAAAAAACTAGGCCTTTTTGGTCACGGAATCAGCTAGTTTGCGGGAGTCTATGACCTTGTCTACCAGTCCGTATTTTACAGCTTCAGTAGCGTTCATCCAGTAGTCGCGGTCGGCATCCTTTTCCACTCGGCTTATCGGTTGGCCAGTGTTACGAGCCAGAATTTCATTGAGAAGTTTCTTGAGACGTAGGCCTTCTTTCAAATCAATCTCTAAATCACTGATCTTGGCTCGACCGCTGGCACTGCTGGGCTGGTGAATCATGACAGTGGAGTGCGGCAGCAGTAGTCGCTTGCCCTTAGTGCCGGAGCTCAGCAGAAAAGCTGCGGCGCTGGCTTGAACGCCTATGCCTACAGTCTGAATGTCGGATTTTACGAACTGCATAGTGTCATAGATAGCAAAGGCGTCGTAAACGCTGCCGCCCGGGCTGTTTATGTAGAAGATGATGTCTTTATTGGGGTCCTGGTTCTCTAAAAATAGCATCTGGGCTACTACTAAATTGGCGGTGTGCTCATTGACGTCGTCGCCTAAGAAAATGACGCGGTCTTTAAGCAGGCGGCTATAAATGTCATAAGCCCGCTCCATGCGACCCTCTTGTTCAATAACGGTTGGTACTAAAAGTTGTCCTGGTTTATTCATACTCGTATATTTTATAAAACTAGCACTCGATAGTCAAGAGTGCCAATTATTCTGAACCTTAGTCTGCGAGTTTGGCGATGCTTTTTCAGATAGACCAAAAGTACTAATTTCCCCCGGCAGATTCCGAGGTGTCAGAAAGAACACCTTCGGCTAATAACTTCAGGCCTCTAAATTCTTCTTCGGCATGAATTATTTCACGCTCAAGCTCTGAGACGGCGTCCCGCCCCACCGAGACACCATTTATTTCTAATTCTTTTGCTAAAGCTATGACCTGAAGCTTTTTTTCCGCCAGAAACCGTCTGTTAATCGCATCGTTGGCTACCTCTACAAAACTCTGGGCAAGAATACTTTTTTCTTCGGGTGTCAGTTTGGGAACTTCAGCTGCCATATTAGCTTCCTTATAAGGGAAATTATGTTCTAAACCGGGGGTTTTGCAAGCAGTAGCGGTTCTATTTTGAGGCGTAGTCAACGAGCTTAGCAATGGTTTTTTCAGTTAGCAGGCGGTTGGCCACATCCTGGCGGTTTTCCGGCTTGTTTAGCTCTTCCTGCATCTGGGGGTCTTGATACTGTCCTTTTAGAATCTGAATACGGACTTCCAGTTCCTCGGGCGTAACTTCAAGACCTTCTTTTTGCGATATTTCACTCAGGACAAGGCCGCCTTTGACGCGGGTCTCGGCATCCGGACGGTGGCGATCGCGGTGCTGCTCCAGTGTCAATTTCTCCTGGTCCAGATGTTCTTGCCAAGTAGTGCCGCGGTAGGTAAGGTTGCGCTTTTCTTCCTCTTCCATGCGCAGCAGTTCGTCCTCAATCAACCTGCCCGGTATAACAACCTTGGACTTGTCGCTGATGCGCTTAATTAGCTCATTCTCATAGGCCCTCTCGGCTTGGAACTGCTTCTCGCTTTTGACCTGCTTCTTGATATCGTCTTTTAGCTCTTTAACGGTCGTGAAGGCACCGGCAGCTTTAGCAAACTCATCATCAACCTTGGGCTGCTTTAGCTCGGAAACGCTCTTAATGGTAACCGTAAAGGTAACGGCTGCTCCTTGCAGGGCTGCTACTCCGTAGTCCTTGGGAAAAGTAACGCTGAAAATCTTGGTTTGACCGGCCTTCTGTCCAATCAAATTATCTTCAAACCCCGGGATGAAAGTATTATTGCCGATGATAATTGGAAAGTCCTTGCCGTCGGCACCACCCACCGGCTTACCGTCACTATCGGTGCCGTTAAAATCTATTACCAGTTCGTCGCCGATTTTGGCTTCCCGGGTAACGCTACCGCGCTCGGACAGTCTGGTTTGCAGACCGGAGATTACGTCGTTGACCTCCTTGGCCGTTATATCAACCTTTGGTTTGGCAATTTTAATGGTCTTATAGTTTGGCAGTGTAACGTCGCCGATAACGTCCAGCTTGGCCTCAAATTCCAGCTCGGTAAACGGTACAAACTTTTTTAGGGTCACTTCGGGCTGGCCAACTGCACGCAGCCGCTCGTCCTCCACGGCCTTACGTAGTAGGTCGTTTAGGGCATGTTCCATAAATTCATCACTCAGCAGCTGTTGGTTAGCGTGTTTCTCCACCATCTCAAGCGGCGCTTTACCGGCCCGGAAGCCCGGCACCTTAACACTATCTACAAAGTGACCAAGCACGTGGCGCTTAATCGGCGCCAAATCAATCGCGTCACCTTTAATAAGAAGGTTCACATTTGATGGAGAATTGTCGCTCTTTGTTACCTGCACGATGTCCAATTATACAGATTTTAATCTGTTATGGCTAGAGTTCAGGTGCGGGATTTGCGCCAGCCCTCTATATATTCATCAAAGTCATCTAGGCCAAGGACCATATCATCGCCAGTGTGTAGGTGCTTGAACTTTATCTGATTTGCGTTAATTTCCTGTTCGCCCAAGAAGATCAAACAGTCCACTCCGGCCTTGGCGGCGTGGCGAATAGCAGTATCCATTTTCCGCCCTGTAGCATCAACGGCAACATTAAGGCCGAGGCCGCGCAGGTGAGAGAGTAACGGCTGAGCTTCTTCGTAAACATCGCCAATTAGAATAGCAACGAGATCCACTTCGGTATGAAGTTCAGGCAACAACTTATGCAGTTCCAGAAATCGTTGCAAAGTAACATCACCGATAGCAAAGCCAACAGTTGGTATCGGCTCTACTCCGAATAAGCCAACTAATCCGTCGTAGCGACCGCCGCCGGCCATTGCCCGATTGTTTTCTGGATGAGTGTCAAATAGCTCGAAAACAATGTCCGTATAGTAGTCGAAGCCTCGCATTAGGCTCAAATCATCAATTACGCTAGTTACACCGTTACTGCTTAGCAGGGATTTTAGTTGAAGTAACTGTTTTACTGAAGGATGAGCTTGGTATTTATCCGGCAATTCTTCAAAAGAACCAATGTGCAGCAGCTTATCCAGATCATGATGTTTGTTATCCGGAACTAGTTTTGCAAGCGCCTCCATGAAGTCGTCGTGCGGCATTTTTGCTTTGTGGTCCACCAACCTTATGACAGCCAACACCTGGTCAGCACTTTCGCCGATATATTCGCTTAAGATTTCATTTACCAGCTGACGGCTGTTAATACGGATCTCATACATGTCCGGACTAGCACCAAAGCCTTGCAATATTGAATCCGCCAGTAAGATAAGTTCGTGATCCCCCTCAACTCCAGACACTCCAAACAAATCGAAGTTGGGTTGGTAATATTCACGCAGTCGGCCAGCTTGAGGACGTTCATAGCGCCATAAGTTCGGAATGCTGTATAGGCGAAGCGGGTAGGCCAATTCCTGCCTTTTACCAGCTACCATGCGTGCCAACGTTGGCGTCATTTCCGGACGCATTGTAATGTTACGGCCGCCTCGGTCAGTGAAACTATAGGTCTGCTCGCTTACAATTTCTTCGCTACTCTTACTTAGATAGATTTCAATTGGCTCTAAGACCGGCGCGTCGTATTCCTGGTAACCAAAACTCTCGGCCACATCGCGCAGTTTGCCGAACATATATTTCTGAATACGCTTATCTTCCGGGTAAAAATCGCGGGCGCCTTTATATGGTTGAGTATTTAGTGCCATATGCTTTAGCTAAATTATAGACCATTTGAGCTTCTTGAAATTTAATTATCAGAAATTAGAAAAAAGTACTCTATAATATCTGCTATAAACAAGGAGTCCGTTGTGGCAGAGAAAAAGTATCAAGACGTAACCCAACTCTGGAAGCAAAGCCGTGAAGCTGTGCAGCGTAACCTTGGGATATTTCTGTTTTTAAGTTCAACCACCATTCTGAGTGTTGCCTGGCAGGTTGGTAGTGACCTGCGCGACAAAGTTCATGGTTCGGGTTGGAGTACTCTATTCAGTAACTCGTTTTTCGGCACAAACGGCGGGTATCCGCACGTTGGGGGCGGCATAATCATCTCTCTCCTGGCATTACTTGCGATTGTCTTCTATCTAATGTCGATTGTTTTGGCTGTTCACGCCGCCAAGAAAGATAAGGTGGAACTGAATGAGGTCTGGGCCGATCTTAAATCTAAGTGGCTGGGTATTATAGGCGTTGAGATTTTAACCGGTTTTATCATCGTGGTTGGACTTATTGCCTTTATTATCCCCGGCATATATTTGCTTGGCCGAGTCATATTGGCGCCATATATTCTAATTGACCAAAACACCAAGATTTTTGAAGCCGTAGAAAAAAGCTGGCACCTTACCAATAACCGCATGGGGCAAGTTTACGGCGTATTCCTATTCGGAATTGTGCTGGCCATACCCAACATTGTGCCTATCATTGGCCCAATTCTGGGCTTTGTCTTGGCTTTGTCATACTCTGTAGCCATGCCGCTGCGATACTTTGAGCTCAAGCACCATCGCCGCTCCCCCGCCCACAAAAAGGCTTAAGAGACTAGCTCAGTCTTCTGGCGATGATTGTAAGGCCGCATAAAAGTCACCGTAAGCTTCACCGAGTACTGTAGCTATGCCCGGCCAACCATCTTTCAGAGCGTTTTCCATAAGTACGCGCCTGGCAATACGCACAGGGATTCTAAGCATGGATGGATTTTTAGCAACCTCCTGGCCGCTTCTTTTTTCTATTTCACCGTAGCGGCGATATTTCTCAAATAGCTCACAGGCGTCAGCATAACTATAGTGGTGCATTAAACCATCTAGATCCTGGATTTGGTGTGGGCTGACTAGCGGCCGTTCGTGCACCGGCCGCCCCGGATCATAGCGCACATCGCTTCTAATACCGCGAATTTGACGATCCGGCCAATAAGGAACATGAAGCAGCGGCCTGTCCTGATAATAATTTAATCTGTTAATTTGAAGCGCCCTGACAATTGCCCTAGGTGTAAAGTTGGCAAACGAGTCAGATAGCACGGCGTCAAAACGCTCGTCTGCGTCTGCTATCAGAGTCCAGTCAGACTGCACCAACTCCATGGCGGCGTTACGCTGCGCCGCCCAATCATCGTTCAATGCCCGCTGCAGAACTGTGGCACCTAAGTCTTCAGCAATCTGTGGAGTATCGTCCTGGCTAAAATCATCGACCACAATTATCTCATCGGATAGCGGCCGCACGTTTTCTATAACCTCGGCGATATGTTGCTGCTCATTGCGAGCCAGTATGACACTGGAGTATCTCATTAGCTATATTATAACACTTTTTCTAATTTATAACAATGGACCCATTTGCCCCTAAGATGTTATTGGGGGTCCCCACGGCTTGAGGATAAGCCGTGGGGTTAAGATTTGAGCAGACCGTAAAAACAAAAAATCCGGCTTTAGCTGCTGCCGGAATTTTGTTCAAATAGGTCTTGCTCAAATCTGGTGGGGATGAAAGGACTTGAACCTTCACGCCTTTCGGCACTAGTTCCTAAAACTAGCGTGTATACCAATTTCACCACATCCCCTCGTCGACATAAGTTGCCAGCCTACGCAACAGCTATCGATTATATCCGTTGCTCCGGCTTTTCGCTATACGCACCTGCCCAAAATAACGAGCAGCTTCGCTTGGCTCGTCATTTTTTACAGAACAAGTCAACAGAAGGCTAGGTGAGGTTGGGCTCTACGCCGAGTGGAGTATCTAAAAATAATGGGTCGCCGTATTGTTGCGAAGGATTTTGCTCAAGCCATTCAGTAAGCTCTCGTGATGTAGTTATGGGAGGTGAGATTTCAAACCCCCTAACTGCTAGTTCACCCTCGGTACGCGCAGCCAAGTGCTCGTTGTATCCAATTTCTACGGTTTTGGCGGTAGCCAAACCGCCGCCAAGATATGTACCTATTCTAGACAGTAGGCTGCCTTCTCGTCGCTCGTGTAATTGGCCTGCTTGTTCGCTCATGCAAATAATTTAAGCAGTTTTTCGATAGAAAGCAAGCTGAGCGTCACCGTAGTTTTTGTTTTCTACCAACTTCACGCCTTCAAATTCCGGGATTTTTTCTTTGCCCGGATAGGATAAAACGGCCAAACCGCCCTTTTTAACATGTCTATTTATTAGTTTTTGCAGGAGGGCTAGCTGCACTTCCTCATACGGTGGATCTAGTAGCACAATATCGAACTTCTTTTCCATGTTGTGGATGCTCCAGCCACCTGTGTTGGCGCTAACAGCATGAACGGTTTTAGCCAGATTGAGCTCAGCAACATTCCGGTCCAGCACTTTATGCGCCGCCCGGTCTCTGTCTATAGCAATCGCACTTTTGGCGCCGCGGCTGACGGCTTCAAAAGCTAAGGCTCCACTACCGGCAAAAGCGTCCAAAAAAGTCAGACCTTCAATGTCACCCAGAATGTTGAACAGGGCGCCCCGAACCTTATCGCTCATTGGATGCGTATGCCGCCCATGCGGGCTGGCAAAAATGTGGCCTTTGAGTGAACCTGAAATAATCCTCATACTCTAATTATAATGCCCGACGAGCCATTTTTTGTTAGTATAATCGGAATATGAGGAAGCTAATTCTGTTTGATGTAGATGGAACACTTTTAAAAAGCGCTGGTAAAAGTCTCCACAATGCAGCTTTTTTTAACACACTTAAGAACCTACACGATATAGAATTAGAAACTAAAGAGAGAAGCATGTCTGGTTTGACGGACCGTATAATTCTAACCCTGCTTCTACAAGAAGGCGGCATGAGCGATTCAGAGATTGAAAAACATCTACCTGGTACCTTAATCGCTGTTCAAGATTTTTATGTCAAAGAGTTCAAGACTGGATCCGTTGTTATTTTGCCGGGTGTCAAAGAGCTTCTGCAGGCTCTCAAAGAGCGAGGTAGTACGATAGGACTTTTGACGGGTAATATCGAAGGAATTGCCCACACCAAACTTAAATCTTTAGGTATCAACGACTACTTTACAACGGGCGGTTTTGGGCACGAGCCGCACACTAGTAGAGGCGAGTTGGTTAAATTGGCAATCGTCAAGGCCGGTTTTAAAGGTAATGAAGCTGACGTATATCTAGTGGGAGATACTCCAAGAGACATTCGGGCAGCCCAAGAGGCCGGCCTTTCTCATATAGTTGCGGTAGCTACTGGAAGCTACACATCCAAAGAGTTAAGGGGCTGTGGCGCCGAAGTCACTCTAGATGATTTCTCTGATAAACAAACTGCTCTTAGCGCCTTTGGATATTAGTTAAGGTTAGTCACGGCGCGTAATAATTTAACCCGCTGATTAAGGTGAGGATGCTTAATAAGTTTTTCTTTTTTCTTAATGAACTCTTCGGCGGTTTTACGAGCGGCCACAATTAATTTTATATCTGTTAGGTTAGCAACTCTAAGATCCAACGCTCCGTGTTGCAGCTTGCCATAGATGGCACCGGGTCCGCGAAGCTGCAAGTCTAGCTCTGCCAGCTTAAAGCCGTCACTCATAGTCTGCAGAGCCCGCAGGCGCTGGCTGGGAGCTTTACTGCCCTCAAGCATCAAATAGCAGTAGCTCTGGTGCTGGCCGCGCCCTACCCGGCCGCGCAGCTGATGAATCTGAGCCAGACCAAAGCGTTCCGCTCCCTCTAGCAGCATAATTGTGGCGTTGGGCACATCTACGCCCACTTCTATAACTGTGGTGCTGACAAGAATGTCGTATTCGTGAGCCAAAAACTTCTGCATGGCCGCGTCTTTTTCGGCTGATTTCATTTGGCCGTGCAGCAGGCCGACTCTGCGCTTTTTAAAGTCATGTTTAGTCCGCTCAAAGACTTCCTCTACCGATAACCCCCCGCTGGTTTCGGTGTCGGTAATCAGCGGACAGACTATGAACATCTGCCGCCCATCCTCCAGCTCTTTATCAATTGACTCATAGAGTTGCTTGCGGGAATTGGGCGAGCAGATTTTAGTAACTATTTCTTGGCGTCCGGCCGGCATTTCGTCCAACACCGAAACATCCAGCTCGCCGTAAAGCGTCAAGGCCAGACTGCGAGGAATGGGCG
>CAZVAN010000011.1:24544-26984 GCA_964625245.1 uncultured Candidatus Saccharibacteria bacterium
ACCGAAACATCCAGCTCGCCGTAAAGCGTCAAGGCCAGACTGCGAGGAATGGGCGTGGCGGTTAGGTGCAAAACGTGCGGCATGTGGCCGGCTTTGGCTTGCAGTTTCTTGCGCTGCTCCACACCGAAGCGATGTTGCTCGTCTATGATTATCAGCCCGAGTTTATGCATATCAACTTTTTCGGAAATCAAAGCGTGAGTGCCGATAATCATCTGGATTTCGCCGCTTTTTATCTTCTGGTGAGCTGTAGCCTTTTGTTTGGGCGTCAAACCGCCAATAAGCAAGCTGACTTTGTCGGCATAACCCACACTGCCTAGCAATTTATAGAGGGTGTCGGCGTGTTGGCGGGCTAAAATCTCAGTTGGGGCCATTAAGGCTACCTGATAGCCGTCTTCCATGGCCATTAGGGCGGCCATGGCCGCTACAACCGTCTTGCCGCTGCCTACGTCACCCTCCACCAGCCGGTTCATGGGTTGGGTTTTGGCTAAATCTTGATATATCTGCCAAACAACCTTGCGCTGGGCGCCGGTGAGTTTAAATGGCAGTTTTGATACAAAGTCTTTGGCTAAATCTTCTTTGAACGGTATAGCCAGGCTTTGCTCGTGGGCAACTTCCTGTTTGTTGAGTAAAGCCGCCAGCGATAACTCGAAAATCTCTTCAAATCCCAGCCGCTTTCTGGCCATTGCAAGAGCTTTATTGCCGCTTGGGAAATGCATTTCACTGACCGCCCGGGGGTAAACCACCAAGTCATTATCGGATAAAATCCAAGCCGGCAAGTGTTCGGGTAGTTCTTTGACTTGAATTATAGCTTCGCGGATTAATTTGCGGATAGCGTGAGATTTTAAGCCTTTGGTCTCGCGGTAAATCGGAATTATTCGGGCTGTGTTGACCGGAAAGTCACTAACCAGCTCGACCGATGGGCTAGCTATGCTAAAACGGCCGGCCCGCAGCGCGTATTCTCCGGACACAAAATACTGCTGCCCGGGCTTTATGCCCCCGGCCCGGTAAGGCTGATTGAACCAAACCAGGCGGACGCTACCGGATTCGTCGGAGGCAATGGCCTCGGTAATATGCATGCCGCGGCGCACATAGCGGCCGGTCACCTGGCTGATGGTTACCTGCAACGTCACCACGCCGGGATGCATATTGGCTACTGCCGTGACGTTAGAATAATCTTCGTAGCGGCGAGGGTAGTACTCAATCAAATCATTAACTGTTTTAATTCCAAGTACGGCTAGCTTTTTAGCCAGCTCTTCTCCCACGCCTTTGAGTTCGGTTATCGAATCGCTAAGAGTCACTACCTAACAGTTTAGCAAGTCTTAGATAGAGTTTTGGCGTATTAGGACTACGGTGTCCTCAACAGTCGGCTTGGAGTTCACCGGGGTAAACATATATTCGTCTTTGAACGGTTGGCTGGGGTCGTGGTTGAAAAATATTTCGCCGGCAAGAGTAGTGGCGGTTGGTATTAGCTGGTCGGTTCGCAGCCTCCACTGATCGCTTGTTGTGCCGGATATACTAATTAAAACCTGCTGTCCGGAACCTGTGTCTTTAAAGGCTATTTTATACCAGTCCGCGCTGGCCTCAACCACTTTTACTTCCATATACTAAATTGTACGCTTCTTATGGTTTTTTGGCGCTTGATGCGGGCTTCAGCGCTTTTTGAGCCGTAGCCAAACACTAGGTCCAAAATAAATAGGAGCCAGAAGCGGTTGCATTAGCTTTTCTACTGCAAGTAATGGTTTTTTGCCAAGCGCCCGCTTCAGCTTAGGGGAACGGAGATTAGAGCCGCTCAACGTAGCTTCAACTTCAAAGCCGGCTTCTTGAAGTTTTTTAATAACAGTTTTTGGGTGATGGTTCACAAATGGAATATCGTCTTTGTTAGCTTCGCTCCTAATATCAACTGGAACTCTTGGCACCCGCTTGCCGTGCAGTCCGTAGCGGATTCTATTTAGGAAGTGGGCGTCGTTGGCAAACTCGAGCAAGAAGGTTCCGCCCGGCGCTAACACACGGGCAATTTCGTTAAATTCCGGTGATGGGTCAGGCAGGTGGTGCAGTACTCGGACCACAAGAACCAGGTCAACTTCACCGTCCTTAAACTTTAGGTCTGCGGCCTGGAGCAGTTTTTGATCAACTTCCGGAGTGTCTTTTAGATAAATTTTGGCAATATCCAGCTGCTGCTGGCTAGGCTCGGCCAGGGTTACCTTATCGGCGAACTTGGTCAAAAATTTACTTAGCCGCCCGTAGCCGCCGCCAACATCTACTGCCTCTTTAAAATGACGCCCGCGAAGTAGGCGTTTAACAGCGAGCTCCTCAGCGGCATGCTCGTATTCGCGGCCTTGCCAGTATTCCTGATAATTATAATCCGGGTCATCGTATTGGTCGGCTTTGCGGGTTTTTTTGGGTGTTTTGGTTGTTGCCATCAACCCTATTATACCAATTC
>CAZVAN010000012.1:0-26814 GCA_964625245.1 uncultured Candidatus Saccharibacteria bacterium
AAAAAGAGACGAACTACTGAAGCTAATCAGGAATTAATCTAACTGTTCAAGTATTTCTGGAGACTACTGCTCCAGATGTGTATCAATAAATTTCTTCATATGACTCTTAAAATTCTCAGCCGAAAAACTAGCAACTGACTTGGCGATATTGGCGCCACCAAATTTCTCTGAGCCGAATCTTTCAAGGACTTTGGTTAGGGATTCAATGGTCTGGTCTTTGAAGAACAAGCCGTTTTTGCCATCTTCAATATAATCCAGAGCCCCACCCGCTTGGTAAGCAATTACCGGTGTACCGGCGGCCAAAGCCTCTACGGCCACTATGCCAAAGTCATCCATATTTGGAAAAATGAAACCGACCGAAGTCTGGAAATAATGGGCCACCTCCTGATCATCCTTACCGCGCAGAAAAGTAATACTTTTTCCAGCCATTCGTTTCAGCCGTTTATGGTCCGGGCCATTGCCCAGTACTACCAGCGGCAGGTTCAACTCAGTGCAAGCTTGGACAGCCAAATCTATCCGCTTATAGGGAGTCTGTCTACCGGCAGTCACAAAGCCGCGACGCGGTTCGCTAGCCTTGCCGGCAAATCGTTCAATATCAACCGGCGGGTGGATGACGGTTGCCTCCCGATTATAAAATTTCTCAATCATATCCTTAGTGTAGTTAGAGTTGGCGATTATATAGTCAGGTCTTTGGGCGGCTTTATAATCCCACCGGCGCAGTGGACCAACTAGAAGCTTCAAACCAAGGCGAGCCAGTGGATCCAAGTGGCCGAAACCGGGATTTTTTAAATATTCGTCATAACGAATCCAGTAGTAGTGCGTCGGAGAATGAATATAGCTGATATGGATTGTGTCCGGGCCGGTCTTTACACCTTTAGCTTCGGCACCGGATGAAGAAAGCACCAAATCATAATCACGTAGATTCAGACGGCTAAAGGACCAAACCCGGAGTGGCGGCAAGAACTTACGGAGATTTTTTGGCAGCTTCTGCAGCCAGGTGGTGCGTACATCGGCGCCGGCGAACCAGTCCATATTACCTGGGTTGTACTGTGAGGTATAAATCGGCGCCTCCGGGAACATCTTATGTAGTTCTAGGGTGACCCGCTCGGCGCCTCCAACTCCGACTAGCCAATCGCAAACAATGGCAACCTTCAATTTACTTTGCACCATTCCTACCAAAAACTACGCGTACAGTTTTGATTATGATGACAATATCCATCCACAAGCTCCAGTTCTGGACGTAGTAAAGATCCAGCTTGCGGCGTTCCTTAACGCTTATATCCCGTCTGCCTGAGACTTGCGCCAGGCCAGTTAGCCCGGATTTTACCGCCAGTATTAGGTCTTTTTTCTCGTACTGACCAAGCTCTATGGAATTTAGGGCTCTAGGACCAACAAAACTGATATCACCCCTAAAGATGTTTATAAGTTGGGGTAACTCATCCAGACTGGTCCGTCTCAGGAAACGTCCAATTCGGCTGACTCGGGGGTCGTTTGGTAAAAAATCGCCATTGGCACGGTACTCCCGAGCCAGATCAGGCCGCTGCATTTTTGCAAAGGCTTCCTCTGGCATGAGTCCGTTATAGGCAGTCTTATGACTCCGAAATTTATAGACTTTAATAATGTTCCCAAAGCGTGTAAGTCGCGGGTCCTTGTAGATAACCGGCCCTCTGGGGTCAAAGATTTTCATTATCAGGCTAATGATAAACATCAGGGGCAGGCCTGGTATCAGTAGAATAAGACTGAGCAGCACATCACTGACGCGTTTGACTATCCGTCCCCAACCAATCAGGGCCGTTTGGTGGACGGCGATAACTGGGATGGATGAGCGAAAGAGTTCTACGGCAATATTGCCGACAAAGAGCTCGCTGTTGCCAGGTACGAAACGATAGGCAATGTGTTTTGTCAGGGCAAATTCCAGTATTTCGTTGTTGCGCTCCCCGGAAACGAATAGCTCGGTTTGGACTATAGAGTGAATATCGTCAGCTCGAATTTTCTTTACAGCTTCCTCAAAGGTCTCAAAGACCGGTATATGCGGATACTTCTCCTTAGCGTGTGACTTATTACCGACTACGCCGACTATGCGGTAACCGGAAGCTTTACTATCAGATAAACCGAAGACTAGCTCCTGGGCGACATTGGTATTGCCGACAATCAGCAGGTTGGTTATGCCGATATCATAAGAGAATAGTCTTATTCGAACGGCCCTGATAAGGTTGCGGATAATTACCAAAAACAAAAAGGCCAGAATGAAGGAGTAGAGTGAGACCAGGCGAGCCGGAAAAATAATCCGGTTGACGGCGTAGGCATAACTTATTACAAACAGGACACCCACAAATGAACCTATCAGTAGGCGTCCCATTTCAGCGAAGCGTTTTTCGACTATGGAGTTGTTATAGAGACCAAGCAGGCCGAATACCAATATCCAGAAGGGAATCAGCAGCAAGAAGAGGTCAATGTAGGTGGTGGCTGGGATTGGGTGGGCTACCGGTGCGCTGTATAGCTTGCTTCGGATAATAAAGGCGACCCCGAAGGCCGCTATTAGCGCCAAAAAATCACCCACCACCAGAGAAACACTATATAAGAGTGATGAGTTACTTTTCATCTATACTAAATTGTAGCATTTATGAAGACGTATCAATCTGTTTCAAAGGTGATCAGGGTCTCGGCTTGGATAATTATAGTAATTCTAGTTTTGATGCCTTTCCACGCGCTACTCACAGTTTGGCTTGCTAGCCTTGCCGGGCACTACACTTTGCTGCGGCTATGGAAAGAGTTTCTGCTGGCCGGATTGTCACTAGGCTGCTTATATCTGCTTATCGTTGATACTGAACTTCGCAAAAAGCTATTTGGATTTTGGCCGGCCAGACTGATTGGTGTGTATACGCTGGTGCTGCTGGTTTGGGGAGCCATTGCACTGGCTACCAGTAACGTTAACGCCAAGGCTCTGGCCTATGGTCTACTGATCGATACTAGATTTTTAATTTTTTTCCTGCTGGTCTGGCTAATCGCGTCTCGCTGTCGGTTATTATCCAAGAAGTGGGCGGAGATATTGCTGATACCGGCCGCGGCAGTAGTGGTTTTTGGATTAGCGCAACATTTCCTGCTACCCTATGATTTTTTAAAGCACTTTGGCTACGGACCAGATACCATTAGCCCCTATGAAACAATTAACCACAACCTCAACTACATCCGCATAGCTTCCACCCTGCGCGGCGCTAATCCGTTGGGAGCCTATCTTGTCATCCCCCTCAGTGTGCTAAGCATTCTGCTGATCAAAACTAAATTTAGGCGGCGAGCTAGAGCAGTGCTTTATATAGGCGTGATACTGACTTTAATATTCAGTTACTCACGCAGTGCCTGGGTTGGTGCGGCCGCCAGCGTTTTAGTAATTGGTTGGGTAGCGTTAAAAACGTCTTACCAGAAGCGGCTGGCCATTTGGCTGGCAGTAGCGGTTGTGACAATTGGCGGTCTGTCCGCCTTTGCCCTGCGCCACAACACCACATTTGAGGATGCATTTTTGCACACCGATCATAAATCCCAAGTCTTAACCAGCTCTAACCAAGGCCATTCAGCGGCTTTTAAGGACGCTGCTCATGATATTACTCACCAGCCGCTGGGCAGTGGTCCTGGCAGCGCCGGACCAGCCTCTGTCTATAATAATCACCCGCCGCGGATTGCCGAGAACTACTTTCTGCAAATCGGCCAAGAGACCGGCATCATTGGCATGGGGCTCTTTATAGCCATCAATGTTTTGGTTGGACAACTGCTTTGGATGCGTCGAGCTGACTACCTGTCACTGGCATTATTTGGAAGCCTAATTGGGCTAACTTTAGTGAATTTATTATCACATGCCTGGGCGGATGATACCTTGGCTTATGTGTGGTGGGGACTAGCCGGAATTGCCCTGGCACCTGCTATAATTGACAGTAGTCATAAGCATAAAAATGCCAAAACTGAACAAAAAGCAACATAAGCTCGTCGTCCAATTCGTTAAATACGCTGTGAGCGGCGGCGCTTATTTTTGGTGCGGCTACCTTATATTTTTCCTGTGCTACTCGGTGGCTCATTGGAATTTATGGTGGGCTAAACTGTCGGCTAATATAGTGGGTTGGTTAGTCAATTTCACCTTGCAGCGCTACTGGGCGTTTAATAACGCCGAACTCAAGAAACATCAAACACAGGTGACTGGCCGCTACGCAGTCATAACCCTAACAGACTTTATGCTGGATTATGTGATTGTGGCCAGTCTGAAGGCTGTAGGCATATCGCCATACATAGGGCAATTCATCAGCTCTGGCTTTTTTACGTTTTGGAACTATCTTTGGTACCGGTTTTGGGTCTTTCCCGAGAAGTTCAATAAAAAACAGCGAGTCCACACCCTGAGAGTTGCTCATCGGCCTCACGGACACGGAGCATATAGGACGTAGCAAATGCAAAATCTGCAACAGAAAGAAAAGTTGACCGAAGAAAAAGCCATCAGGCCAACTAAAAGGCAACAGGAACTACTTACCTTTATAGAAGCGTTCATTCTTGAAAACGGTTATAGCCCCAGCTACCGTGAAATTATGATTGGCCTCAACTACACGTCAGTGGCTACCGTGAGTCTGCACGTTAATAATCTGATAGGCCGCGGGCATTTGCAAAAACGCGACCGCTCAGCTCGCTCGCTGGAGGTGGTCAAACCAGAGCTTGCCAAAACTGAACCTAAAATTGCCGCCAAACAACTCAAAACTAGCGAGGAAAAGTGGCTGGTAGAAAAAACTGAACTATTTTTTAAAGAAGTAGAGACCATGCCTAGGATTGTTGAAGGCCAATTAGACCAACTCTACGTGCTGATTGGAGCGCTTAAGGTACTTGGGGCCCACGGTGCGGCTAGTGCCTTTATTGCCAGGCTGACGGAGCTCAAGAAGCGGATTGGCGCCAACGAATACAGCGTCTAACAAGTTTCGCAACGCCTAGCCTGCTTGGTCGGCAAAGCCGCCAATCGGCTAGGCCTTTAGCCACACTGCTACGTCAGAAGTTGCGCTACTCCTTCGAGGTATGTTCAGGACATCTTCAGTCCGTAGCTCACTTCTTCCTTGCATTGCAGCCAAATGCGAAAATTGTTTGGTTAGGAGGCTAGATGCCCAGGAGCTTAGCTAGCGGCGTTGGCCGCCAGGCACTCCGCCTTCGCTGACCAGCGGTTGACCCTTCTTGCCTTGCAGCGGAATTTCTTTGAGCAGCCAGGAGGCGAAGAAAGCGATGGACACTACAATACCCGAGATTATAAAAACCTCACTTATCGAGCTAGACAATGCTTCTTTTAGGCCACCGATAAGATGGCTGTAGCTATGCAGTGAACTTTGTTGCTGCTCAGGCGGTAGCTTAGCAATGGCAGCTGTTGTAGCGTGCTGAGCGGCGGGAGATAGCAGGTTTTGCATCTGATTTGGACTCAAATGGGTTATATCAAGTTTTGGCCCGGAGTTTGAGGTGATTATACGATTAGCGGCGTCGCTGGAAACATTCGATAAGTGAGAACCCAACCTGTTATTCAAAATACTGCCCATCACTGCAACGCCAACTGTGGCACCAATACTACGAAACATTTGCACCGAAGCCGTTACTACGCCGAGGCGTGACTGCGGAAAGGCGTTTTGGACTACCAGGTTGAATATTGGCATGCCAATGCCAAGGCCAATGCCGGTTACAATCATGCGCTCAATCAACTGGCCATTAGTGGTTGAGGGGTTCATGGTACCAAGCCAAAGCAGCCCGACAGTTATGAAAGCCGTACCGAGTATAGCCATTCGCTTATATTTGCCGGTGCGCGAAACTATCTGGCCAGTAATAATGCTGGCCGGTACTAAACTTAGCACTAATGGCGTAGTAATAAGGCCGGAATTGGTAGCTGTGCGACCTAGTACGCCTTGGGCGAATAGTGGTATATAAAGTATTGCCCCAAACATCGCTAGGCCAATCAGAAAGACGATAATCATCGATACTCTGTAAATTGAATTTTTGAATAGATCCATCGGTAGAATCGGATCTTTGGCGTATGAACGTTCAACCTTAACAAAGCTATAGAGTAGAATCGCCGCCGCCGCCAGCATTCCGACAACTTGGGCCGAGTGCCAGGCGTATTGGTTGCCACCCCAAACCAACCCCAGCATCAGGCTGGACAACCCAGCGGCCAACAATCCGGCGCCAAGGAAGTCTATCGACTCCTTTTTATGGCCACCAACTTTAGGCATTAGACTGCTAATTAATCCGAAGGCGATGATGCCAACCGGGACGTTGATATAAAAGTTCCAACGCCAGGTGGCGTGGTCAGTCAGATAGCCACCTAGAAGTGGGCCAATGACAGACGCTAGGCCAAAAACGGCGCCAATCATACCTTGCCACTTGCCGCGCTCGGCGGGGGTAAATAAATCACCAATGACAGCGAAGGAGTTGCTCATTAGTAGTCCTGCACCAATGCCTTGCAAGGCTCGGAAACCAATCAGCTCGGTCATATTTTGCGATAGACCGCTCAATATTGAGCCAGCAACGAACACAAAAATGCCTAGGAGCAGCAATTTCTTACGCCCAAAAATGTCAGACAGTTTGCCGGAGATGGGTACAGTGATGGTAGAAGTTAGCAGATAAGCCGTGACCACCCAGGACAACTCCGATAGGCCATGCAGCTCGGAGACAATGCGAGGCAGAGCAGTGGAGACAATAGTTTGATCCAAAGCGGCCAGCAGCATGCCGCTCATAACGGCCAGCATAATAATTATTTTTTGACGGATAGGTAGATGTATCATTTAATTCCTCCGGTTTGTTTTTGCATGCCAACAACCATTTTGCGATGCAGGTCGGCCAGTTGGCTAAGCTCTTTAGTATTTAGGCTGTCAATTGCGCTGCGAACGCCAGCAAACTTAAGTTTGTTAAGTTTTTTAAGAAGCCGTAGGCCGTCGTTAGTTAAACTTAAACGTACAAAGCGACGGTCTTTAGGATCATCTTGCCGGTTAACCAGTTTTTTATCGACCAGCGGGTCAAGTAGCTGGGTCACAGCACTTTTGGTAATGCCTAAATATTCAGAAATTTGTTTGACGTTAGCCTCACGATGGTGGAAGAGCATAAACAGCATACCAACTTGAGCATGCGACACGCCAAGAGCTTTCCAGGCGGTGGGGCCCTGCAAGCGCTGGCATCTGGCCAGACTTTCTACGACTTCTTGGATTAAATCTTCCCTTTTCATAATAGTTAAGTTACTTAAATATTAACCTACTTAACTACCTGAGTCAAGCATAATAATTAGGGTGGGGAGAGTCTGTAGAGATCTATAGCCTGAGGCGTGAGCAACTATCGGATTAGGATCGTCCAAAATAAAAACCCCGATAAAACTCAAAGGGTTTTTAATATGAGAGCGCGGGCTATTTCTTCATGTACATATAAGCTGCCAGAGCAACAGCGATAACAACTATGACCGCTACAATAATCATGGTGTGGCTCTTTTTGGCTGGCATTGGGCCCTTAGGAGCTGGTGGCGGGCCGGAAGGTCCACCTGGAGCTGACATTGGGTCCGGAGCTGGAGCTGGCATTGGGTCCGGAGCTGGAGCTGGCGGTGCCGGCGGCTCGGGAGTTGCTACTGGTGTTGGAGGGACTTGAGTTGGTTGCATGTTAAAAATACCTTTTTAGCTTGATGATTTCATTTTAGCACGCTTAAACATAAACGCTATAGCTAAAGCCGGTTGGTTCGACCGAGAGTAAGCCGTAACCATATTTCGTCTGGTTTAGTCTTCGGCACCGTGTACTTCATCCTCGGTTGGTGAGACCTGACTTTCCATTATTTCTATAGCTTCAGTGCGAGCTAGAATGTCTTCTTTATCGGTAAAAACCGCACTTTCCGGGAAGCTTTTGTAAAAACTAATTACTTCTTTGCTAACTCGGTTCTGGCGAGCTGTCTCAAGCAGCCGCTTAATGGTTACAGGATAGCTCTGAATCTGTTCTATGAGACTATGAATGTCAGTAAGTTTGGCTTGATGTTGGGCAATAACCACGAGAAATCCTCCTTATCACTTCTATCATCCCACCCAGGCAGTTGGCAAACAGTGAATATAATCACAAAATCGTTCCATGTTAAAAGACCTGCGCCTTCTCACTCACGCAGGTCTTTATTGCTCGGTTCGCCTAATAATCATACGGGTTACCCCCAAGCGTAGTTTTATTAAACTATAGCTAGCTGAGCTCTCGCTGTATGAAATCTTACAGGGTAGCTCGGCAGTATCTACAAATAGAAGTCTACTCCGATTTAGTGACTCAGGCGGCAGCTAGAGATTGCCAAAGTAGTACCAGAAACGCTTCAGAATCAGGGCGATAATAATTACAAACCATAGGATAAGGATATCGACATGATGTTTCTGAGCAAAAGCTACCGCCCGAGAGAGTTTTCTTGGCGTTCCGATATGTCCCTCTCTTAGGTTAAATAAGGTGGTATACCAAAAGGCCGGAATGGTTACAGCCCAAACTATCATACAGAATATGCACAGAGCACCAATACGATACAGGGTTTCAAACTGCAGCCAGCTCAAGAAAAAGACGGCCAGCAGCAAACCGACTTCTATAACTCGCCAAAACCATCTTTTGAACTGAGCACCGGCCAGAAGCGCCGCGCCGATTGCAGCCACGGCCGCATAGCCGGCTATGCCTATAAAGTAGTTGGGGAAACCGAACAGGTGTGACTGGCTGCTATCGGCCACGCTGGTACAACTTAAAACCGGGTTTAGATTGCAGACCGGCACATAGTGGGGATCCTTTAATCTATTAAAAACTTCTATCGAAAGCATTATCGAGGCAGCCATGGCAATCAAGCCGCAAAGAAGGAGCAGCCATGGCAGAACTCTTTTTAAATTCCAAGCATTATTTCTCTTAGCCACTACCACTACAGTCTACCGGTTTTAGGGGACCAACTTCAACTGATTGCGGTTAAAATGAAAATCGGCACTCTACCAGAAGCTGTGGTTTTCCTGAGCTAAAATCCGCTTAATATCACGGCGGTCCTGTCGATACTGCCTGAAATTTTTTAACATTTTCATTTAGCTAAAACCTCCTGAGAATTATTTCTAGCGCCGTGGATAGGAGTATTAGGCAAACTAGCAATGCGAGCCGCTCGGTCTTTACTCATACCCTTCTTTCGAAGAGCCTTGTACCGCTCAACATACTTAACGTTCGGTATATATTCCCTGGCCATCACTTGGCTACTCCTTTCCCTCATGTTAAATTATCCGCCGAAAAGCGAGTTTAATCAGTTAGTTATTTAACGGGCAGGGCAGTAAATCTAAAGCTAAATTTCTTACAGAAAAAACAGCCGTAGTATCAGATAGTATAGGTGTTAACAGTGGAGGTTATCCGAATGGTTAAAATTCAAGTTAGAAAAGAACCCGATGGCTGGCGGGCAATTATCGTGCGGGGCAAGCAAATAATGGTTCTTGATAAGACTTTTGACGGCGAAGAGGAAGCCTTCCTAGAAGCCGCAGCCTCGGTTTAGGTTAAGATAACCCCACCCCTAGCATCCCTAACAAACAAGGTATTTATGGATCCCAACACCCAGGAACTTTTAAATACAACAATGCATGCCCACGAGGTCTTAATGAAAGTTGAGACCGTTTTTCCGTTTACGTTATTTCCGGATACGGTGACTATTGACCGTGAAAAGTTAACCATTGCTAACAGACTATTTTTCCGGGTAGCCAAGATTAATAGTATTTTGATTACCGATATTCAAAGTATCGAGGCCAATGTCGGACCGTTTTTTGGGAGTCTACACATCGTTTCCAAATTTTTTGTGAACAACCCCAATGTGCCAAGGGTAGTCAAATTCCTGTGGCGGCATGACGCCGAGCGAGTTCAGAGGTTAATACAAGGTTTTATTATTGCCAAGCAAAAAGACATAGACTGTTCCCAAATAGACACCGATAAACTCCTAGCCATGTTAGCGGATCTAGGCAGCGGTGCCACCGACTAGAAAATTCTTTTGCAGGTGGCTCGTACTACATACTGTAATTCGTACGTAGCCCAAAGCCTATTTTGTGACGCCAATACTTATCAACACAAAATTTGCATCCATATGTACACCATCAACGTCTTGGCAGCACCAGTCATTTGTCCACTCTACTCCCATGGAAGTGGTGTTATCGAGAAGGTTAAGATTTGTTACGAATGGCTTGGGAGCGTTGCCGTTGGTGTGTACCGGCAATGGGGCGAGCCCCATAGGGTTTGACGGGACAATTGGGCCTCCCCTATAATCAATCTGTTCAGAACAACACGGTTAATAGATAATCTTTTAATTTATTCCGGGGTAGCTCAGCGGTAGAGCGGGTGGCTGTTAACCACTAGGTCGCTGGTTCGAATCCAGTCCCCGGAGCCAAAACAAGACCCTCTTGAATAGAGGGTCTTTTGTTCCGGTGCGATTCAACTAGCATCAGCACGGTGAAGTCAGCACCTCCTTAAGCATAAGTGCTATACTGAGGTCAACATTTAGCAAAAACTCTAACACACAATTGGTGGATTATGAATAATGAACCTATCGGCCAGTCCGAGCCCAGCCAACCTGGCGGCAAAATAAATAACGTGGCGCCGCCGCTCCAGCCGCAGCCGACAAACGTAGTGGCTTCCTCACCGGAGTCACCCTCGGGCGCCTTACCACCAACACCGCCCGCCGGACCCCCAAAAAGTAAGAGTAAGCTAATGATCATTGTACTGATTGCCATTATTCTGCTTGCGGCAATAGGCGGTGGCTTGTGGTGGCACAGCCATAGCTCAACAAAAACTTCTAGTTCGCAGAGCAATACAGCGCCCACAATCCGTATCGGGCTTTCACTTGATACCCTCAAAGAGTTAAGATGGGCCCAAGACCGGGATTTCATGATAGAGCGTGCCCAGGCCAACTCAGCTTCCGTGACTACATTCGTAGCTGACAGCAACGACCAGACCCAGATATCCCAAATCGAAAACCTAATCGCCCAAAAAGTGAGTGTTCTGATTATCGTCCCACATGACGCCAAAGCTCTGGCCCCAACTATCGCCGAAGCTCATAGTGCTGGCATCAAGGTCATTGCTTACGACCGACTAATCCTAAATAGCGACCTGGACATGTATGTCTCGTTTGACTCAACAAAGGTCGGTCAGTATGAGGCCTCAAACGTGATGGATGCCGTACCTAAAACCGTAACCGTTCCCAATGTTATGCTGGTCGGTGGCTCGCCCACGGACAACAACGCTCTGCTAGTACACACAGGGGCGATGAGCATCTTGCAGCCTCTAGTAACTGCTGGAAAGGCTAAGATTGTCTTTGACCAATACTCGGCCGACTGGAATCCAGACATAGCCTATGCCAACGTCAAACAGTACCTAGCAGGCGGCAGCAGGGTAGATGCTATCATTGCCGCCAACGACGGCACAGCATCCGGTGTGGTAAAAGCTCTTCAAGAAAAGGGTCTGGCCGGAAAGATTCCTGTTTCCGGTCAAGACGCCGAATTGCCCGCCGTTCAGCGGCTGGTTGCTGGCACCCAAACCGTAACTGTATATAAACCAATCAAGGCATTGGCTTATAAAGCGGTCGACATTGCTCTGGCCTTTGCTAAGGGGCAGACACCAACAACAACTGGCAAAATTAATAATGACCAGAAGGATGTGCTAGCCTATCTACTCAATCCGGTTGCCGTGACTAAAGACAACATTAACTCCACAGTCATCAAGGACGGATTCTTAAGCTCAAAGGATGTTTACAGTACTAATTAAGTAAGGGGGCCTTTTCCTATGAGTACTATTCGGTCGAGGCTTCTGCAGATTTTTGTCATAGAAATTGTTGCCCTTGGGTTAGCGGCGGTATTTTCGTTGTTTTTATATGTTAATGCCGCCGATAAATATAAAGCTATTTCCGACAATATGGTCTCAGAATATCACTTGACCGAGACGACCTTCGGGCTCATTACGCAGTTCAACCAGTTAGCAGTCAGCACCACAAGCAGTAGCCAAGCCACACAACAAACCAAGATTAGCACTGCTAAGACTCAGATTAGCCAACTTTACGCGACGCTCGATAAGTCAATAACTGACCCCGGTACTAAAAACTCATACGTCGGTTTAAAAAATGCCATTAATGCCCTAGTAGTTGAGATTGATGCCGGTGTAGCAAGTATGAAAGAGGGCGGTGGGCAAAATGCTACAGTTCACTATAACAAAGCTAATCAGCTGTATGGATTCGTAAAAGAAGATGGAGGTGTTTTCTTAGCCGATGAACTTCAGTACGTAACGGTTACTCAGAAGGAAGTAAAAAGTTCTACCGCCCGTGACTTCCAGATTGGAGCGGTATTCTATGCCCTAATGCTAATTGGCAGCATAATCTATGCGGTAAAAATCTCCAGAGTAATCGTTAGGCCAATAGACGAGTTGACTTCCACCGCCGAGCAAATTACCGGCGGTGATATGGAAACCGAAATCAGCCCCGACTTACTTGGGCGCAAAGATGAAACCGGCAGGCTGTCCAATTCCTTTAATATGATGTTTAAAAAACTTAAAGAGAAGATACATGAGCTTAACGTGGAAAAGGCAAGTGTTGAACAGAAAGTTATAGATAGAACAGAAGAGCTTAATGATGAAAAGGCTCGTCTAGAAGCCTCGATCAATAGTATTGACGTAGGATTCATCATGACCGGGACCAATGATGACATCATCATGCTTAACCGGGTAGCCGCCCGCTTACTCGCCTATACCTCTACTCCCGAGGGAGTAAGCAAAGTTGATACTTCTATTCATCGATGGACTACTGAGCTGGTCGACCAAAAAATGGGCAGTGACTTTCCTTTTAGAGAGAATATTGCCAAGGCAAAATCACTCAGTCTCCCCATAGAGAAAAAGGAGCTATCGTATGGTGGCCGGGTCTTTAGGGTTTTCATAGCCCCCATCGTTACTTTTGGCAATGCAGGGAAGACCGTCGAAACACTGGGTACAGTCGCCCTGATTGAGGATGTCACCGAACGCAAGGCCCAGGAACGCTCCAAGGATGAGTTTTTCAGCATCGCCAGCCACGAACTACGGACTCCCCTAACCGCCATCCGCGGTAACACTTCAATGATCCAGGCCTACTACCAGGACCAGCTGGCTAAAAACGAAAGTCTTAAGGAAATGGTTGGTGATATCCATGAGTCCAGCGTTCGCTTAATCGGAATTGTCAGCGACTTTTTAGATGTCTCACGTCTCGAGCAAGGCAAGATGAAATTTGAACTAGAGACATTTAAGCTGGATAAAATTATCGAAAGTGTAGTTTACGAACTGGCCAGCGCAGCCCAGACTAAAGGAGTCGAGTTGAAATTCAACCAGCCGCAGCTGCAGAGCCTGTCCGTAGTTTACGCTGACAAGAATAGGGTCAAGCAAGTGATTTACAATCTGATTGGCAACGCCCTTAAATTTACTGAAAAGGGCAGAATAACGGTGGACATTAGACAAGAGGACATGGTTCTCAAAGTGCTGATTAGCGATACCGGACCCGGGATGAACGCTGCGGCTCAGCAATTGTTGTTCCATAAATTCCAGCAAGCCGGCGATAGCCTGATTACCCGAGATACGGCCCACGGCACCGGGCTCGGTCTATACATTTCCAAGCTATTGATTCAGCGCATGAGCGGTAGTATTCAGCTTGAATCATCGGCGCCCGGCGCGGGCTCCGTATTTTCGTTTAGCCTGCCAATCGCCAAACCTCCCACGCAATCTGATTAATATTTACAAGCATTGAACGACTGAACGCTTCCGAGCACCACCCTTGAACTTTAAGAGTTTGGAACTTATCCACTAAGGGGCCTGAGGAAATCTCCATCAATCAATTAGACTGGCATTAGCGAGCGTAATGGTAGGATAATGTAGCTAATGTCCTCATACAAACATGGAAAACCGGTCTATAAACTCAGCCGCAAGCCGTTATTTGTAATAGTTACGATTGTTCTGGTGATAATCGGTGCTTTATATTACTTTTTGGTTGCCCGAGCAGGTAGCGATACTCTAAAAAATAACAATAAACTATCGATTAGCCACGTCAAAGCTAGCCCGACCAATACTGATGTTAGTCTGCCCTATTTCAGCGTCTCCCTGCCCGGAATATGGAAGTTGACGGCCCAAAATTGGGATGCTCGTTATGTCTCATGGCAATGGAGCCTACAGGACAAGAAATCTGCGGACAGCAAATTTGAAGTCTACTTCGACACCATACCAACCGACCGAGCGGTCAATTACCTTATGCCGGTTACGGCCGATGGCTCCACACTGCAAACCGGAACCCTATCGGACAACTGCGTAAACTTTACGCCGGGTGCCTCGCCAACCACCGATAGGCCTACCTATACACCTCTATCAAAAGCCTCGTTGCCTTCCAAGTGGCAGCAGGTTAATTTTCTTTGCGATAACACTAACGTCTCGCATCAGGTGGTAGGCATTGGTTCTCTAGGCAATTTAAACTCGGTGACCTTAAACGGACCGATAACTGGTGTTCACAAGTTCTTCCTGCTTTATAACGACAGTAATTTCACGCCTAACTTCAGTGTCTTTACTACTATCCTAGGTAGCTTCCAGGCCAAGTAGGAATGTAATTTAGAGCGTTAGCTCGGCGTCCTTAGGCATTCCGTAATAAATTTCTTCGCCAGACAGTTCCGAAGCCACTTCAACCATCTCTTGCATCATTTTGTGCACGTCATCTACGCTCTCTAGTGGGCGGGGCGGCAACACTTCCAGTTTGGAATTACCAAACTTAAAGTCTATTGGAACCGGCAAGGCCCAATCCAGCTGGCCTACGGCATATTCGGCTACAGCCTTATCGACGATTTTAACCGACATGGCTGGCCTGCCGTCAAACATAGCTATCTTGACACCTCTCGTGCCGGGCAAGGACCAGTGCAGAGCAACGCCCTCTCTAAGCCGCACTTCTAGAGAATCCTTCATTAATTTAGCTAGATACTGCCTCGCTTCTTTATCCATCCCATAGTCTCTCGCCGCCCTGTACGGCAGGGCTTCATTAATACCCCCGGACGTCGTCAAAGCCCGATAAACAGCCATCCCTCCAATATCCAAGTAGGCCATCATTGGGTTGGCTATGACATCGTTTATCTCAGCCAGCTCAGGGCTGCCGCCCGAAGCCACGAATAGGCCATTGTGCGTTGAAGCGGTGTCTAGCGTATCTCTTAAATGCAATGTTGAAATCAAGGAGTTTTTATGTTTTTTGTGACGATCAATTACCGAGCTTACAATTTCGTATTCTTCTAACCCAGCGACTAACTTCCGTTGCGAAATCTCACCCAACCCGGCTTTACCTAAAAACTCAGCTATCTCCAATGATATATCAGGCTCTATTCGAACGTTTTCATTTCTTTGATATTCGTCATCAGAGTCATAGGGCCGTGTAGTAATAATCTTGCCGTCAGCGTGGCCAGGCGCCCATGTCTCATAGACCTTGGGCACTCTTGCCTGGATAGCGGCCGTGTCAATTTGTTTATCGCCTTGAATCATTTGCCAACACTCATTGAATGTGTTCTATTATATCAATATCGTAGGATAATACTAGTGCAAAAAGTACTACAGGCAGTCCTGAGCAGGCATGTTATTATTAAATTCTTAACAAATTAATGCTGGAATCCCGTGTGAATCGGGAACTGTGCCGCAACGGTAAGTCGCCACTATGCGCGAATAAGTCCGATACAGCAAAAGAGTAATAAGCACGCTCCCGAGCAGGAAAAATCAATACTTGACTAGTTAAGTATCTTGACCCCTGCCCGCAAGCAGGGGTATTTAATTGAGCGAGAACACAAGTTATGGGGCTATGAGCGTTTTAGAAACGGAGAATCAGGCCGATGCAGCTGATAACTACGTTAACGAAACGCATGATATGCAATGGACTAGAGATGATTTAACACCTCTTGTAACTGCAAATGCGAACGTACTTGTCAGATGCCATTGGATGCAGGGCGCTGAAATGACGTTAGGCGATGCCATGCGGAGCTATCCAAATTGGAGTTTAATAACCGAAGAAAATCAAGACATAGCAATAGCCGCAGTTTTGGAATTATTGGCTAACCCTGTGGTAGAAATGGAAGAACCAGCCGAGGGAAGCGAGCCGGAAGAAGATGAACACCTTAACGTAGAAAAAGAATCTGCCAAAACGGAAGAGACCAGCCAGAAGAATGATGCCAAAGCTGAAGTTCAAAAGGTGCAGGGAGACTCAGGTAGAGTCGATACTGAGAAGCGACTGAAAATTAAAAGTGACGAAAACAAACACTTAAAGCCATCCGTTAATAAGACAGAAAAAAAGAACAGCAATGTAAGAGCGGCTGAAGCCGGGGCGGTTGCTAATATTATTCAGAGTGAGTCGAATCAGCCCAGCCAGGGTGCAGTTGAGGCTGAGGGCAACGACAGTTCTTCTAATAGTTCTGCAGACATAATTGGCGGAGATAATACTGGTACGCCTGAAGTGTTGAATGTCACAAGTAGTATACCTAGAAGTTCGGCACGAGAATCCGTTATTGATGAGACCCGCCAAGAATTTATAGCCGTGGCGTCCACTGCCAAAAATATACTAAATGGAATGAAGTCTGTGACTAAATCGGAAGTTGATGCAAAACAACAAATACTAACTTTCGAAATACCAGAGACGGATATTGCTGAAAACACTACTATTGAAGCTAAACTGGCACCGGATGGGCCCCAGTTGGTTGTAGATCAGGAGATCGAACCTCTTGCTTCGGCGGCAGCAATGGAAGCAGCCACCAAACCTGAATTCAAAGAAATATCATCCCTAGACCTCAAGAGCGTAGCTATTTCAGACGAAACTGCAGAGTTTAGTGATGAAAAAATTGAAGTGAATGAAGATGAGCCAGCACTGACCGCACCTGAGCATCAAACGGACACCAGCAATCTAATTAATTTTGGTGAAGAAGAAGTTCTTGTGATAAACCATCTTGGAAAAACTGGTTTGGAGTACGATGAGCCATACATATTTTCTGATATGTCGGTCCTGGAGTTTGCTAGCAATGACTTAGGGACAAGAGAAGAAGCGTCAATCTCCGAGCACAGCACTGAACCGAATCTCCTAGGGCAAATGGAAAGCGCCAGCCAAGAACTGTTTGTTCAGACCAGCTTAACTATCGATAAAATTGAGAACTCTCTGATCCAGTTAACTGAGCACATTGAGACAAGCCAACGGGAAACCACCGAAATGGTATATGAAATTCTGGACAGAATTATTGAAGCCTCAACAAAATACGTGGCCAATAACGACAAAGGCATTACTACCGAAGCTGAAGCTCAGGAAGGATTAAAAGAACTGTTCACTGAGCTCTTAGATAAAGCATACATTGACCACACGCCTGAACTCGTTGAGTCTTTAGTACACCTGGCCCTCAAGCAGCATTTGGCCGAGGAAATTGAGAACTTGAATAATGAAGAAAAAATAGACGAGACGCCGCCGACTAGCGCCACGCATGAAATTATTAATAAGATACTTGTGGCCCTAAGTACCATTAAGAAGGCTATAGCTCATGCCAGCACAATTGGCAAGTCTGCTCTACAACTCTATATCTTTGACTTTGCTATGCAGGCTAAAACTACTTAACAAGTTAAATAGTTATCTTAGGGCTTGGCTTTGGTGAGGGCTGCCATGCTGGCTACGATAGTGTGACCTAACTTTTGGTGCTCGGCTTCTTTTTCCGTGATGTGGTGCTGGCGCTTGAGTTCTTTTATATGAGCTTCACGGAATTTCTTGAAGTTGGTTTTACTCAGACCCGAGCTACGTACGAAAGCACCAATCTTCTCGCCGCCAATGAAGTGAGGCAATATCACATAGCTAGCTCCCAGGTCATAAAGCGCCGAGGCCTGCTTGGGACTATCGGCTTGGGCTATAAATACGGCGTCGGAATTTTTACGGTCCATAAAATTTAGCAGGAAAGAGTTGACCTCAAAATCAGTAGCCGTGGAAACAACCAGCTTAGCCTTTGCTACGTTGGCCTCTTCAAGCAGCTCCACGTCGGTGGCGTCGCCGTAAATATGATTAATTTTGCGGCTCTCTAGAATATCAATGACCTCCGGGTCATAATCGATGACTACAAAGTTTTTTGATAGCTCTTGGAAAACTTTAACGAACTCGTGTCCGCCTTTTTGATAACCGAAGAGTATAAGTTCGTAATTTGCTGGGGCTCTGGCTTCACCGTGGGTTTGTTTTCGTTCGAAGAGACTTAAGAAGCCTTCCAGCTTCATGAAAATATGATCACTGAAGATTATCAGATAAGTCGAGGCGGCAATCGAACACAGCGCCACGAAGGTAATGGCGGTTACCAGATCGCTATCAATTAAGCCGCGTTTATGAGCTAGCAGCACCAGCACCATTGAAAATTCACTAACCTGCGCTAGAGCCACCGAGGCTTTAAAGCTGGTACGTTTGGTGTAGCCCAAGTAGCCCAGTACTGCCATGGCTATCAGCGGTTTAACTACAACTGCAATCAGTAGACCGGCGATTAAAATAGGCAGCATTGAACCAAGACTGCTAAGACTAAGGTTAGCTCCAAGGGCTATGAAGAAGACAATTAGAAAGAAGTCGCGCAGCGGGCGCAGGCGGGCCGAAACCTCTTGGGCATAGGGCTGGCTAGCCAAACAAATACCGGCCAGTAAAGCGCCGATTTCACTACTTAGACCTATTTTTTGGAAGAGAGTAGCACTGCCTAGTCCCCAGGCTATGGCAAATAAAAATAAAAACTCCTGACTGCCGGAAATCAATTTATGAAACTGTGGTAACAGCCGGGTACTAACCCAATAAATGCCAAGAACTAAGATGCCACCTTTGACAGCCAGTCCGATAGCCGAGCCAATAGCCAAAGACTTGTCATTGCCAGCCGATGTTATAACAACCAGGGCTATGGCTACCAGGTCCTGGACTAGAGATACGCTGATGGCAATTTTGCCATACAGCCGCGATTGCTCGTGCTTATCGCTCAAGACTTTAAGAATAATTATGGTACTGCTGATGGCCAGGCTGGCGCCTAGGAAAGCGGCTGCTGTTGAGCTTAGCCCCAGCGAAGTGCCGACTATCCACCCCAAAATTGTAATCACTGTAACCTGCACTAGCCCAACGGCTGACGCTGTCCGGCTAACCTCCTTGATGATTTTCGGGTTTAGTCCCAAGCCAATAATGAACAGCAGCAGGGCAATGCCAAGATCTGAAAATAGGGTCAAGGTTTCGGGCGATTTTGTGACGTGCAGTACCGCCGGACCAACTATGATGCCAGTTAAAATGTAGCCAATTATCAGCGGCTGGCCGATAAGACGCATAAGTAAAGCTACAGTCGCACCGATGACGATTATCAGACTTAAACCAGGGAAGACATTATCCATAGCTAAAATATTGAATAGATGGCGGCCATGCCAGCGGCTGCCATTAGACCGGTTACGCCCCAGCCGGCAATCTTGGTAGAACGCTTATTAACCCGGCCGCCCATGACCGTTTTATTACTACTGATTATAACAATGGTAGCCAGAATAACCGGCGCTACGATGCCGTTAGCGACAGCTGAGTAAATGAGGGCTTTAATGGGATCGAGGCCGATGAAGTTGATAGCCAGCCCCACGAACATTGAAATTATAATGGTGCCATAAAAGGCGTGAGCTTGTTTGAGGTTACGGTACAACCCTTCTTTCCAGCTGAGACCTTCGCAGATGGCGTAGCTACTGGAGCCGGCCAAAACCGGAATGGCTAGAAGACCGGTGCCGATAATACCAACGGCAAATAAGAAGTAAGTTAGGTTGCCGGCAAACGGTCGTAGGGCCTCGGCGGCATCAGCAGCCGTATGAATTTGGGTAATGCCATGTGGAAAAAGTGTCGCCCCGCAGGCCGCGATAATAAAGAACATCACCACGTTACTCAGAAGCATACCGCTCCAAACATCAATGCGCATACTGTGGATCTCGCGCTTGTCAGCACCCTCACGTGAAGCAATTGACTTCTTACCCTCCAATATTTGAGCTTCAACTTCCTGCGAAGTCTGCCAGAAAAATAGGTACGGCGAAATGGTAGTCCCCAAAATGGCACATATCAGAAGTAACTGCTCTTTATTCCAATGGATTGAGGGACTTATTGTATGATGCAAAGCCTGACCCCAATTGATATGAGCCAGCAGCGCAGCCCCGATGTAGGCTAGCAGTACCAGGGCTAACCACTTTAGATAGTGAGCGTACTTGGCATAGGGCATGAATATCTGCAATACCAACATCAAAACGGCAAAACCGACAACCAGTAGGCTGTAATTAATACCGCCATTGAGCAACTGGACGCCTTTGGCCATGGCGCCAAGGTCGGCGCCAATATTGAAAGCATTGGCGGCGAATAGCAAAAGAGTACAGGTATAAAGTGTTTTTTTAGAAAAATGGGCCCGAATATTACTGGCCAGCCCGCGGCCGGTAACCAAACCAATGCGGGCGCACATTTCCTGGACTATCGACATCAGCGGGAAGGTTAGTATGCTGAGCCACAGAAGCTGAAAGCCAAATTGAGCGCCAGCCTGGGAATAGGTGGCAATGCCGGACGGATCATCATCAGCCGCTCCGGTGGTCAAGCCCGGACCAAGAATATTCCAATAGGCTTTAGTTTTTTTAGCACCCTTAGAACGAGGTAAATCGTGGGCTAGCTCTTCGGTTCTAGTGAGAGCGTTGTCGAGTACTGTCGCCGGGGCTTCAGCAATCTTTTCCAGCAAGTCCTTTTCGGGCTTTTTGTTTGCCATTACCGCTATGTTATATCGGATAGCCAGCTTAGCACAATATACATAAGGGTTTTATTGACAAGTTATAGACTTCTCTGACACAATAAAACTAATCGTTAAAGTTTTTGGGCCAAAAAGTTCAAGAGAAAATAAAAATTAGGAGCAAAATAAAATGCCTATCAAGGTAATGGTGAGGTCATCTAAACCTCACAAAATTCTAGTCCGCGTTGCCCGGCCGCAGTGGCAGAAGTTTTTGGCTTACTAACTACTGCTTGGAGGAGGTACTTTTCTTAGCTATTTCAGCGTTGATGACAGCTATGAACCTGTCAATGCTAGGCGCACCGGTTTTGGGGTCGGAAAACTGGAGGTTGGATACAAACTTACCGTCTAAAAAGAACGTGGGTGTGGCCATTTCTTGGCCGGTTTTATTGAAAGCGGCCAGATCAGCGTTGATAGCACCGTTAACTTTGGTACTGGCATAATCTGTCTTGAACTTGCTGACGTTAAGACCAAGCTGCTGGGCATAGGTTTCAAAAACCGTTTGGGGGGTCTGAGAACTGCTCCAGTCGCTCTGGGTGTCGTAGAGGGCGTCGTGCATTTGCCAAAATTTACCCTGCTGGTCGGCGGCTTCGGCGGCCCGGGCGGCGGCAAAAGCATTGGGGTGTATGGAAGTTAGAGGCAAGTTTATGAATTGAAAGTAAATTTTATCATTGAGCTGAGCTTCCATCTGCTTCAACGGCAGGTAGTACTCGCTGCAGATGGGGCATTCATAATCACCGTATTCGACCAAAGTGACACCGCTCTGGCCTTTGCCTTCGACATGATGAGTCGTCTGGCTCTGACTACCCCCGCCGGTATTACCGGATGAATTGCTGGAACCCTTGGTAAATGCAAATATCCCAATAAACACCACCACTAGACCGACTAAAATTCCTAAAAAGCGCTTATCCACTCAAAAATCCTTCCATTTAAAACTATAAATAGTCTACCACGAGCAACTAAAGTCTTGCCTCCACGCTCTTTCTAGCTACTAATCAGTTTATTTCGTGACTTCCAGATATGCTAAAGTTTAGATATATGAGCTATGCGCTTTATCTACTGCTACTTTTAATTGTTATAAATTCAATTATTTTGGATAAGGGTTTGGGCATATTAAGCATCAAAGAGCTAAAGCGTCGGGCCCGTTCTGGTCACGACTCTAGGGCTGCGCGTATCTATAAAATGGCGGCTTACGACAAAAGTCTATCACTACTTTTATGGATAAAAGGCTCGCTAGCCGCTGCTATATTTTTTGTGTTGGTCCTAGGGAATTCATGGGTAGCGGCATTTATCTTTTTGGCTGTGCTCGTGTGGGCAGTCCGCGCTTGGCGGCCAGCTAGTACCAACAGCTGGGTGTGGGCTTGGACGGCCGGCGTTGCTCCGGCTGTAGCCTGGGTTATGGCCTACTTGCAACCAGTCCTTAGCCGACTCCATCGCCGGGACTCACCGCTGGTGCATATTCATACTGGGGTTTATGAGAAGGATGACCTACTGGAACTAATTACGGAGCAGGCTAATCAACCGGAGAATCGCATTTCCGAGCAAGAGCTAAGAATGGCCGCTAACGCTCTGACCTTTGGGGGCAAACGGGTTACCGATGTTATGACACCGCTGCGTAAACTGCATTTGGTTAGCGAAGATGAACAAGTGGGTCCTCACCTCATGGATGAGCTGCATGCCACTGGTTTTTCACGTTTTCCAGTTGCCAAAACTGGCACTGTCAAAGCTGCCCAACCGCAGATTGCAGGGACTCTTTTCTTAAAAGACCTGGTAGGTTACAGTGGCAGCGGTCGGGTAGCCGGGCTTATGCAAAATAAGGTTTACTATGTCAACGAAACTCAAAGTCTGGGTGATGCGCTAGCAGCTTTTTTGAAAACTCATCACCACTTATTCATAGTTGTGAATAATTTTGAAGAAATCGTTGGCGTACTGAGCGTTGAGGATGTGCTGGAGCAGATTGTCGGCGCTGAGATTATAGACGAGTTTGATAAATACGATGACTTGCGGGCTGTGGCTGGTCTTGAAGCCAAAGCTGAGCACGCCCAACACAAGCATGTAGAAACGTCTGAATCCGCACCCAAAGACGCTTCTTAAAATTAAGCTTGCCATACTAGCCAAATAAACATATACTTTTTTCAATTTGATTAAAAAATGTGAGGGAAAATGGCCCGCGTGAAAAGCCAGGCGCCGCAACCAAATAAACATATCAAAGCAGAGGATAATCGCTCTAATCGGAGCGGTTTTTTTAAAATCAGACCGGCTGCTCTTTATTTAGCTGATGGTAATGTATTCACGGGCTGGCAGCCAGTCTTTCAGGAGGCCGGGGGTTCGGGAGAGGTAGTTTTCAACACCGGAATGACCGGTTACGTAGAATCACTGACGGATCCGTCCTACAAAGGGCAAATACTAGTTTTCACCTATCCACTTATAGGCAACTATGGAGTACAGCTTGAGGATGCCGAATCCCCGCGGATTCAAGTTAGTGGAGTTATAGTCAGCGAAGCCGTTCAAAACTGGAACCACCAGCGAGGAGAATCCTCTTTACTGCATTGGCTAAAGGACCAAAATATACCGATTCTATCGGGCGTGGATACAAGAGCCTTAACAAAACATTTGCGTACTAGGGGAACACTGGCTGGTTCCATCAGCCAATTGCCCGTAAGGCCAGAAGACATTCACTTAATTTCGCAGACCATACCATCCATAGATCCCATTATTTATAACCCCAAGTTCCCGAAAAAGGTTATTCTTGTTGATTGCGGAGCTAAGGACAATATTCTCCAGTCCTTACTTAAGCTACCTGTTGGCGTTAAGAAGGTTTCGCCCGACTATGATTATACAAACGAGGTTTATGACGGAGTCTTACTGTCCAACGGGCCCGGAGACCCGCAGGAATATAAAAAAGCTATTGCTATTACCCGCAAGGCTCTGGCTTTAGGCAAGCCTATCTTTGGCATCTGTTTGGGCAGCCAGGTAATGGCCCTAGCGGCTGGCGCTCGGACATATAAAATGCCTTTTGGACATCGTGGTCACAACCAGCCGTGCATCGAAGCTAGCGGGATGAAGTGCTATATAACTAGCCAGAACCACGGCTACGCGGTCGATGAGGCTTCGTTATCCGCGGATTGGTCGGTAAGCTTCCGTAATCTAAATGATAATTCTGTTGAAGGCATAGAGCATGAATCCAAACCATTTTTTTCCGTCCAATTCCACCCAGAGGCCTGCCCGGGACCAACTGACACTAATTGGCTATTTGAAAAGTTCTACGCTTTGATATGAGCCGAAACCATAACATTAAAAAAGTTGTAATTTTTGGCTCGGGAGGTTTGCGTATTGGCCAGGCCGGAGAGTTTGATTATTCCGGTTCACAAGCCATTAAGGCCTTAAAAGAAGAAGGAATATACACCGTCCTGATAAATCCCAACATCGCCACGGTGCAGACCGACAGCGATATGGCCGACCGGGTTTATTTTGAGCCGCTTGATCCGGGAACGGTAATAAAAATCTTAAAAAAGGAGAAGCCCGATGCCGTAACCTTAAGTTTTGGTGGCCAGACTGCTCTAAACCTTGGCTTGCATCTTCATGACAAGGGCGTTTTTCGCCGCCAGGGTATCCAAGTTTTGGGCACGCCAGTCCGGACCGTCAAAATAACTGAGGACCGTGACCTGTTCAAGAAGGCTCTCGGCCAAATAAAAGTTAAAACAGCCCGTAGCCAGGCTGTTTATAGTACGGCCGGCGCGCTAAGTGCTGCCAGTAAAATTGGTTATCCGATTATGATGCGCTCCGGCTTTAGCTTGGGCGGACTGGGTTCGGGACGAATAAATTCTGAAGCTGAACTACGGACTCGTGCCAATGAGGTTCTTCTCGGCACACAGCAAATCCTAATCGAGGAATATTTAGAGGGTTGGAAAGAAATTGAATACGAGGTTGTCCGCGACCAAGCAGGTAACACAATCACGGTCTGCAATATGGAAAACCTAGACCCCATGGGCATTCATACAGGCGAATCGATTGTTGTTGCTCCCAGCCAAACTCTGACCAACGAGGAATATCACCGCCTGCGAGAAATAGCTATCAAAACCATCAACCATTTGGGCATAGTCGGCGAATGCAATATCCAATACGCGCTCAATCCCAGTAGCGGCGACTACCGGGTTATAGAAGTTAATGCCCGTCTTAGCCGCTCGAGTGCACTGGCTTCCAAGGCTACTGGCTACCCACTAGCTTTTGTGGCCAGCAAGTTAATGTTGGGCTACCACCTGCATGAACTTAAAAACTCGGTGACCGGCACTACCTCGGCTTTTTACGAGCCTGCCCTTGATTACATTGCGGTCAAATTGCCACGCTGGGATTTGAATAAACTCAAATCCAGCGACCGGCATATAGGCTCGGAAATGAAAAGCGTAGGTGAAGTTATGGCGCTAGGCAGATCGTTCCCGGAGGCTTTGCAAAAAGCCTGCCGGATGCTCAATATTGGCGCCTTTGGGTTGAGTGCCCACCCCCACGAGTTCAGTGATGCCTTAGACGAAGTTTCAAAAGCTACTGACCGCCGACTATTCGCAATTTATGAGGCTATGAAAGCCGGCGCGTCCGTTGACAAGATTCATAAATTATCAAAAATTGACGAATGGTTTTTATACCACATCAAGGACATAACCGACCTGGCGGCTGAACTTAAAACTCAACCGCTTAGCCGGGAGTTACTTCTGAAAGCTAAACAGAATGGTTTTTCGGATAAAGCTCTAGCGGTTTTAAAAAACACCAGCGAACAAAATATTCGTCGGCGTCGCCTAAAACTTGGCATACGGCCAGCTATCAAGCAAATTGATACTCTGGCCGGCGAGTTCGATGCGACCACTAACTATTTATATACGACCTACAACGGTATGACTCATGATGTTGAGCCCATCACTGGCAAAACCGCGGTCATAATTGGTTCTGGGCCATACTGCATTGGCTCGTCGGTAGAGTTTGACTGGTGTGCAGTCAATGCCACTAAAACCTTGCAGAATTTTGGCCGCCAAACCGTTATGGTTAACTCCAACCCCGAAACCGTATCAACCGATTACGACCGCTCCGACCGTCTGTATTTTGAAGAATTAAGTCTGGAGCGCATTCAAGACATTGCTGATTTTGAAAAACCGTTCGGCATTGTGGTCTCAGTTGGCGGTCAGATTGCCAACAACCTGGCCCTGCCACTACATAGGGCCGGCTACAAGATTTTGGGTACATCCCCCACACAAATAGATCGCGCCGAAGACCGCCAAAAATTTTCATCAATGTTAGGCCGGCTGGGTATTGACCAGCCGGAGTGGGAAGAAGTCTCTAGTCTCAAAGTGGCCAAACTATTTGCCGCGAGAGTTGGCTACCCGGTACTTATCCGTCCATCTTATGTATTGAGCGGTGGAGCTATGAGTGTTGTGGCAGACCAAAAGGAACTGGAACATTATCTGCAGAGGGCTATCGACTTGTCGCCGGATCATCCGGTAGTTATTTCGCAGTTTATAACTAATGCTAAGGAACTAGAAATTGACGGGGTGGCTCGTGACGGCCAGTTGCTGATATATGCTATTTCCGAGCATATTGAAAACGCTGGCGTTCACTCTGGGGATGCTACCGTAGTCTTTCCAGCTCAAAATTTGTATCTGGAAACCGTTCGCCGAGCCAAACACATTACCCATCAAATTATTGAAAATCTGAATATTACCGGGCCGTTTAACGTACAGTTTATTGCCAAGGATAACGACTTGAAAGTTATCGAGTGTAATGTCAGAGCTTCACGGTCATTCCCGTTTGTATCTAAAGTTGCCAACCACAACTTTATAAACATCGCCATTGAGGCCATGCTGGGTATTAAGAATAACCGACGCTACCAGACCCTGGAGCTGGAACGGGTTGGGGTAAAAAGTCCACAGTTTTCCTACAGCCGCTTGAAAGGCGCTGATCCGGTGGCTGGCGTGGAAATGGCATCAACAGGCGAGGTAGCCTGTTTGGGCGAAAACTTTTCGGAAGCTTTCTATGCTTCCTGGTT
>CAZVAN010000013.1:0-26339 GCA_964625245.1 uncultured Candidatus Saccharibacteria bacterium
CCCCCGACCCTCTCGGTGTAAACGAGATGCTCTAGCCAACTGAGCTAAGCGCCCGCGTCGCGATTGACGCACCTGCTCCATTTTAGCCCATCGCTAAAAGTTTCGCTTGGTGCTATATCGCTCCTTTCAATTTTACAAAATTCCGCAGTGCAGTATTTTGTAAAATTGATAAGCGTAAGGTTGCGCGAAGACTGAAAGTACTTTATCCAAAGTACGAAAGTCGAAGTCACAGCCTTAGCTGGTGGGCGAAAGAGGACTTGAACCTCCACAGGGTTACCCCCACTACCACCTCAAGGTAGCGCGTCTACCAATTCCGCCATCCGCCCAGGTCCGTACAATTATACGAGTTAACAGATGCATATTCAATGATTAACTGCGGGGTAGGTGTTCGTGGCGGTGGGCTTGGTTGTATTCCCCGCGCAGCATATTCTTAATTTCCTCGCGGCTGGCGGTCTTTACGCCGGGATTCAGAATATTATATGGGTCAAAGATTTTTTTGACTTGCTGCATCAGACCAAGCAATTGTTCGCCATACATATAAACCACATAAGGCGCGCGGATGCGGCCTTCGCCGTTAGCCGCCGATATGCTGCCACCAAGTTTTAGGGCGGCGGCATATATTGAATCGGCTAGCTTGAACAACCTTTGGCGATCGCCCGTTTGGCTTAGGTCGAACATGGGGTGCATGCGCACAACGCCATCGCCGGCGCTTCCCCAAAAGGCTGGTTTCATACCAGCCGACTCAAAAATCTGGGCGGCTTGATGCATAAAATCAACCAGGTTCTCTACCGGCACAGAAACATCCTCAGCTACCGGTACGGCTTTAGTCTGGCCACTGGGTTCAGTCAGAATGGTAGCCACACTTTCTCGGACTTTTCTAATTTTTTGCTGGTCTTCCAGATTGTCGGCCATCAACCAGTCGGCGTTGACCCGTTCCATAATCTTGCCCAGCTTCCTTAAAGACGATTTTTGGTTGGCTTCTTTATCGTCGTCAAATTCAACAAATAGCTGAATAGCAGCTCCGGGGTTAGGCAGAACGCCGTCCAGTTGATGGGGATTGATCTTTATAACTTGTTCAACGGTAGCTTTATTGACCATGTCTGCCATACTTGGCTTTAACTCTAGTATTTTTGGCAAGCTGTCATGAAAATTATCGAGACTATCAAAACTTATTATGGCCAGCTTGGTTATGGGGTTATAGGGTATAACTCTTAGAGTTGCCTCGCTGGTTATGCCAAGCGTCCCCTGCGAACCAACAAACAACGGCGTCAAATCAAAACCCTTTTTAGTTTTGACAGCCGCTAGGTTGTAGCCCACAGAGCTTCGGCGGGCTTTGGTGACGCCGGGCAAACTTTTTATAAGTTCAGAGTTCTCTTCTATCAACTTATCTAGCGAGCGGTAGATTTCGCCCTCAAAGGTTGAAAGTCCAAGTTTGCGGTTTAGCTCGCGCCTGCTGATTGGTTTGGTTTCTATAATTTCGCCGTTAGCTAGGACAACTCTGAGGCTCTCAACATAGTCGCCGGTAGCACCATATTTGACAGACTTTTCGCCGATGGCATTGTTGGCAATACCGCCTCCGATGGTGGCATATTGCTGAGACGACGGATAACTAGGTAAAAATAGGCCGTGAGTAAACAGAGTCTGCTCAATTTTATCGTAAGTTGCGCCCGGCTCTACAATAATAAGTTCCTTTTTGGGGTCTAGCTCCAGAATCTTATTCATATGCGCCGGAAAGATTACCAAGATACCGGCGCCAATGGCAGCTCCGGAAGTATCGCTGCCGCCACCACGGGCGGTTATTGGTACCGGGCGGCCACGCTCAGCCAGCTGCCAGCAGAAACTAGCCGTTTTGCGGATATCACTCTCGCCACGGGGATAAACCACGATGGCCGGTGCTTGAGCTAACACACTGGCGTCATGGGCAAAGTGCCGCCTAACTTCCGGACTGGAAGATACTTCGCCTGTCAGATGCTCTTGCAGATAATGCGCTATTTTACTCATATAGTTTGGGTTACCCCCTGGCCTATCTTAAACGTGGTGGGCGAAAGAGGACTTGAACCTCCACGTTCTTGCGAACACTAGCTCCTGAAGCTAGCGCGTCTACCAATTCCGCCATTCGCCCCCGTTAGCACCTCTGAGATAACAGATACCATTGTACGCCATAGCCACCTCAAACGGCAAGATATGCCCTTGCTCCTAAACGCCTAGATGTTTTGTTTGGTTTGGCGAATCATCCACTGATTAACATTATAAAAACGGTCGGAGGCGCTGTTGGCCTCGGCTCGCTCGTAATTAAAAACCGGGCCGCGGGTTATATAGATGAAGTTTGGTTGGTAGAGAGCTACTGCCGGGGCATCGTTGCGCCAGTTAGTAAGAAAGCTCTTATATTTAGCAGCTCGCAAGTTTGGGTCGGAACGAGTTCGGCCGCCTTCCAGGGCTTGATCGGAAGACGCGGATTTGTATTCGCTTAGGTTCAAGTGCCCCTGGCTGGTAACACTAGCCTGGCTACTGTCCCAATAGGCATAGACGTCGGGATCCACACCAATGTTTATGCCATAGAGCAGAATATCGTAGTTGTGGTTGGCGATAAAACTAGCTTGCAGATCTTCCCCACTGCGATAGTTAACGTTTACTTTCACGCCCAACTTGGCCCATTGCTGCTGGAGCAGACTGGCGGTATCAACATAGTCGTGAGTGTCTTGGGACAGTAGATTAAAGCTAAGTTGTTGTCCACCTTTGCTGCGATAGCCGGAGGCGTCACGAATCCATCCCTCCTGATCCAGGAGTTGATTGGCGTAGTCCAGGTTGTATGGCAGCTGAGTGATAGTCTTGTCGTAACCTAGCTGTCCGCGCAGCAAAGGCCCGTCAACTAGGTGCAGCGGGTAGGGCGAGGTGCTGGCCAGCATGCTTTTATCGATACTGCTTGCCAAGGCTTGGCGAACTTTGGGACTATTAAGACCAGGTTTAGAGTTATTAAAAAAGGCCATGACAGCGCTAGTCATAGGTGTTACATAGGTCTGTATGTTCTTATCGCTAGTTAAATCGGAGGGTAATGATTCCAGGCCACTCATGGCATTCAACTGCTTATTTTCAAATGTGTCTGTCAGGCGTTGGTCATTATTAAAAGTAATTATGCTGAAGCCGTCCAGCTTTGGCCGGCCGGAAAAGTAGCTCTTATTAGCTGCCAGGGTAATGTGCTGCTGACGATCCTCGGTGGTGCCACCGGTAACATCAACGTATTTCCAGACAAACGGACCCGTACCAACTGGCGAGGTGTTAAACGAGGCACTTCTAAGTTCTTGAACGGGAATCTTGGACAGTAGGTGGGCCGGCACAATGCCGTTGGTTAAAGAGTATGGGAATGAGGTTAGGGGGTTAGGCAAATCAAAGGTTACGGTATAGTCGTTGGCTTTGCTGACGGCAATTCCCTGCCAGCTGGAATATAACGACGACTGAGCTTCAATATTCTGAATAGTTTTATATGTAAAGACGACGTCATCAGCCGTGAATGGTGTGCCGTCCTGCCATTTGATGCCGGTTTTCAACCTTACTGTGTACTGATTGGGCGTGTTTCCGGTTTTATAATCCAGTGCCAGATCTCCGACCAGTCTGTTTTGATCATCGTATTTGAACAAGCTGGAAAATACCAGACGTGAAACAGCCGTGTCAGCCGCGCCGTTGGCATAAAGCGGGTTGGCGTTAGTGAAAGTGCCAATGATACCCTCATTGTAAAGACCACCTGGTACCGGCTTGAGTACCTGATAGTATTTACCCAGCTCTCTAAGTTGAAGAGCAGTAGCCAGGCTCAGCATTATAAAAAGCAGCGTCCAAAGCAGTACAAACCGGCGTACCGATACCAGCCGACTAAAGCGCCTAATAAGCAGGCGGTCGATTTTGTCATCAGCCTGGTGGCCCTTTTCCGCAGCATCAGCTCTCCGGCTGACAAGCTGCCGCTTCAGGCGCTTCTTTGTCTGGTCGTCTACATTCAACATTTAGTAAGCTTAATTATACCTTGCTATTAAACTGATATGTTTAAGCTTACTTAGCCACGATTCCAACTATGATGCTGGCCGCGAAAATAAAAACTATAATTATTGTCAACTGATGCAGAGTTTTGTCTGAGCCACGTCGGACGGTGTTGATTTCACCTGAACCGCCTAGCCCAGCACCTAAACTAGCGCCACGGGTTTGGATCAATATCAAAAAACTAACGATAACAACGCTGCCAATGGTGATGTAGTTCCAGATACTCATGTTTCTATATTATACGTCTTTTAATACAAGCGATACGAGGAAGTTGACTATGGCCAAGATAATGCCAGCCAAAATGGCCGACCACAGACTACTGACGTAAAGCGGTGAATAAATCCAACTGGTTATAAGGATAACCAGGCCATTGACGACCAGCATAAACAGACCCAGCGTAATGATGATGGCCGGGATAGATAGAATTATTAAAACCGGTTTTATAACCATATTTAGCAAGGCTAGGAAGAAGGCCGAGATAACTAGCGTGTACCAATTACCACCAAAACTCAGATGCTGATTTCCTAAAATAGCCGCCGCGACGTAAAGACCCAGAGTTGATCCCAGCCAGCGAAGTAAAAATCGACCAAGAAGTCTCTTTGACATGAATATATTTTAGCAACCATTAGCTACTTAGCGCTAGACTTTATAACTTTCAAGGTAGCGGGCTACCTGGGCGCCCCGAACTTTGCCTAGAACTTCGGCAATTTCCTCAGGTGAGGCCGTCATTAAGGCTCTGACCGATCCAAAATGGCGAATTAGTTTTTTACGGGTGGCCTCTCCAACGCCCGGAATATCGTCCAGAATACTGCTGGTTTGGCGGCCGCGCTTAAGCGAACTATGATAGCTTATGGCAAAGCGATGGCTCTCATCGCGAATGCGCTGCAGAAGTTTCACTACCGGCGATTCCGGTGGTAGTAGGATACTGATGAATTCACCGCTTTCCTTAGTGTAGGCTTTTTGTAAAATTGCTTGATTTATTAAGTATTCTGCTGAAGTGCCTGGCGGACTTAATGTTTTATGGACGATAATTGTTTCTTCGCGCTTGGCAAGACCTATCATTGGAAGTTTCTGGAGCTCCAGCTTATCACGCGCGGCCAAAGCCGCGCTCAGCTGCCCTTTGCCGCCGTCTATTAATATCAGATCGCCTAAGCCCCATTTTTGACGATTATCCTCACGCAGGCGACGCCTGATAACCTCAGACATGTGGGCAAAATCATCATTACCAGGCAGGCGCATTTTAAATTTGCGATAGGCGGTCTTATCGGGCACGCCATTACTAAAAACCACCATGCTAGCCACTGTATCTGTACCCTGTTGGTGGCTGATATCAAAACCCTCAATTCGCCGTGGCGGTTTATCCAGGCCAAGTAGTGTGGCCAACCCCGTTAGGGCGTGATCACGGCTAATATCGGCTAGTTCCTTGTCACTGAAAAGTATCTGGCGGTTAAGTTCCTGTAGTGAAAATAGTTGATTGCGCAGGCGGGCGGCAGATTCAAAATCTTTGGCGCTAGCAGCCTTTTTCATATCACGCTCAATTAATCTAACCAGCGCCACCCGTTCACCACGCAGGTACTGCATTAGTTTGCGTAGGTTTGAGCGATACTCACTCAAACTGGTGCGATTTTCTTCCAGGCCAGGGTCCAGCCCCAGGTGATAGTGCAGATTAGCCCGTTTTTGATTTCCAACTCGGCTCACAGCATAAGGAAAGGCTTTCCGTAAATAACGAAGGGCTTTTTTGACAGCCAGACCGTTAATATATGGGCCGAAGTACTGGGCTCCATCGTCCATGGGCCGGCGAACCATACTAACCGTTGGATAGTCACTTTTATAATTGATTCTCACAAATAGCAGCGACTTATCGTCCCGCAGCAGGATATTAAAACGTGGTTGGTAACGGCGCACCAGCTCGGCTTCCAAAAACAGAGCATCGGCCTCAGTGTCCAGTTCCTGCCACTCAATGTCGGCGATTTCACTAACCAGTACGTCAGTTTTAGGGTCGCGGTAACGGCTGGCTTGAAAGTATTGGCGGACGCGGTTTCGGAGGTTGGCAGCTTTGCCAATATAAATAATCTCGCCGGATTTGTCTTTATGAAAATAAACACCGGGCGTAGTGGGCAACTTGGATAGCTTGGATTTAATTTTGGGCGTCATATTGCATCAATTAGCCTAACAGGGAACAAACTGTTTGTCATCAGATTGGGTTTGATGTTATAATCCTTAAACTTATCAATTAACAGGAGAAAGGAGCAGCCAATATGAAGAACGTCGCACCGAAAATCAGCAACCAGGCTGCTTCTGTAGCCTGTTAAATCTCGCAAATAAATATTTTCCTAAACAAAAATTAATTAATCGTAAGCGCGCTTAAGGAGCCTGCGCCATGGATCAGAAAGACAAAGCAAAAAGAGTCTTTGCTTACTACTGGAGACATCTTAAGAACTACCCCTTCTACCTAATAGGGATACTCTTAAGTTTGCCCGTCACTGTACTGGTAGCCAACTACTTGCCAGCGCTTATTTTAGCCAATGTTTTAAGCCGGCTGAGCCAACACAACTATCAGGCTCACCATGTTTGGGCAAGTTTCGGACCGCAGATTTTATTTTATGTGGCTTTGCTGGCTACTAGTCTTGTTCTTTGGCGGATAGTCGATTTCTTTGCCTGGAAATTGGAAGCCCGTATGAACCCGGACATTGCCGAAGAGGTCTTGGACCATATGCTCGACGAGAGTACTAACTTCCATGCCAATAACTTCACGGGTTCGCTGGTATCTCAGACTAACAAGCTTATGGGCAGTTATGTCCGTGCCGCAGATACAACTATATTCCAGGTTTACCCACTCCTGGCTGGCATTGTTATATCAGCAATTATCCTATTCAACAGGGCGCCAGTATATGTAGTGGCGTTGGTGGCCTTTTCTATATTTTTTATTCTTATCGCCTTTCGGGTGGCTAGACCGGTTAGGGTAATCGGTGCCAAAACGGCAGCTGCGGAGAGTCGCCAGACAGGTAGCCTGGCCGACGCTATTACCAATGTAGTAGCCATTAAAAGTTTTTCCCGGGGCGCGTATGAGAGAAAACGTTTCCACAAAGCTACTCAAACCACCCAGGATTTGTTCCACCAATTTGCTAAAACGCACATGAAGCAAATGAGCTACTTAGGCATCCTCAGCAGGACCATGTCAGCCTTGGCGCTGGTGATGGCGATTATAAGTGTGATGGTATTCAACGTTGACGTTGCTACCGTTTTCTTGATATTCAGCTATACCAACAGCATAGTTGACCAGCTTTTTGGCTTTAGCAATAACAGCTTGCGTAACTATAACCGAACTATAGGTGATGCTGGTGATATGGTTGAAATCTTGTTGCAAGTGCCGGACGTGCAGGACCTCATTGAGCCCGAAACTCTACGGATACAGGCCGGCGGGGTGGTGTTTAATAACGTTGATTTTGACCATGAAGCCAGTAGTGAGATTAGCTCCAATAAGCTCTTTTCAAACTTTAACTTAAACATCAATCCCGGAGAACGAGTTGGCCTAGTTGGTCATTCCGGAGGCGGCAAGACCACCTTAACCAAATTGATATTAAGATTCATGGATATCGAAAGTGGCGAGATATTAATAGACGGCCAGAACATTGCCAAGATTTCTCAAGACGACCTGCGCAAATCAATTACCTATGTGCCTCAAGAACCACTTCTCTTTCATCGGACTTTAAAAGAAAATATCAGTTACGGTAAAACGGGCGCTTCCGAAGAAGAAATTGTGCAGGCCGCTAAAGTAGCTCACGCTCATGAGTTCATTAAAGGTTTGCCTCACGGTTACGAAACACTGGTTGGCGAACGAGGTATTAAGCTGTCTGGTGGCCAACGACAACGTATTGCTATTGCGCGAGCCATGCTTAAGGATGCCCCTATCCTGGTTCTAGACGAGGCAACCAGCGCCCTAGACAGTGAAAGTGAGATGCTAATTCAAGATGCACTTTGGAAACTGATGAAAGGCCGCACGGCCATTGTCATTGCTCACCGCTTGAGCACAATCCAGCGGATGGACCGAATTGTAGTCCTAGAAGACGGCAAAGTTGCTGAACAAGGCAGCCACAAAGAGCTTCTTGAGAAAAATGGTGTGTATGCTAGACTCTGGGCCCACCAGTCCGGCGGCTTTTTAGAGGACTAGCTTTTTTCGCTAGAGGCTTCTTCGGCTGGTGCTTCGCCTTCAGCACCTTCAACGGCTTCGCCTTCAGCTCCCTCTTCGCCTTCTGGAGTCACCTCTTCAGATTCTTCGGAGATCTGGGCCTTGGTTTCGACCACAGTGGCAATCGGGTGATCGGCATCGGTTAGAATGGTTACGCCCTCAGGTACAACAATATCAGCGACTGTTAACTTGTCGTGCAGTTCAACTAGTTTTGTAGCGTCAACCGTAAATTCGTCTGGTAGGTCACGCGGTAAAGCTTCAATTTCAACCGTGTCTAGTTGTCGCAAGACTAATAGGCCGACTTTTTCGGCAGGTATTTCACCCTCAAGATGCAGCGGTATCTCGGCTTCGACTTTTTCGTTTTGGCGGATAGCTTGAAATACGACGTGTTGCAAGCTGCGTTTTACGGGATTGTAATGAACATCTTTTATAAGTGCCAAGAGCTTGGTTGAGCCAACCTCAAGTTGCAGTGGATGGTGCTTACCAGCTTCTTTATAAACTCTAGATAAATCTGTGGCCGCTACCACGATATGAATAGACTGCTGACCGTGATTATGTATCACGCCTGGCACCATACCGTCGCGTCGAAGCTGGTTTAGGCCCTTGCCTACAACCGTTCGTTCCTCAAGTTTTACCAGCACATCGTTACCAGACATAAGCTTTTAATTGTCTCCCTAATTTTGTATCAGCGCTAATTATACCAGATTAACAGATAGAATGCAGCACCTGCGGTTGTGCGGTACAATTGGTCTAAGATGTTTGGTGTTGACAGCATTTTGCAGGCCGGTAGTTTGGTTTTAATTGCCCTGATTATCTTTGGTGAAAGCGCTCTGCTGCTTGGTCTCTTCCTGCCTGGCGACACACTATTGATTGCCGGTGGCATCTTTGCCAGCCAGCATCGTCTGCCGCTTGAGCTTCTACTGCTGAGCGTAGTTGTTGCAACCATACTCGGCTATGAAGTTGGTTATTATCTTGGCCGCCGGGCCGGGCCACATATTTTTAAACGGAAAGACGGCGTGCTGTTCCGCCAAGATTATATGGACCGCACCGAAATATTCTTCGCTAAACACGGTGGCCGAACCTTGATAATTGCCCGCTTTATAGCCATTGTCCGAACCGTAGTACCGCTGGTGGCTGGCATGGGTAGAATGAATCCCAAAAAATTTCTGGTTTATAACATAATTGGGGGCGCTATCTGGAGTAGTAGCCTGATTCTGCTCAGTTACTGGGTGGGTCAACGCGTACCTAATATGGATAGCTACATTAAATACCTGGTGCTGCTGGCTATTGTTCTAACCACCGGCGGCGTGATTGTAGAACTGGCCAAAGACAAGCGGCGGCGGCGAGAAATCCTGACTGCTATAGGCGAAGAGTACCGCTACCTTTTTAAAAAGGGCTAGGCCAGTTCTGGCTGCGGTTCGTCGTGTTCGTACGGATTCATGCCTTCGATAAAAACATCCCGTCCAATAAGTTCGCCTATGGCATCCATAAATCCATCCATTAACCTAGAACCTGTGATTTCTGGGTCTACCAGACTGTCGGGTACTTGGTCCATGGAGACAACTTTCCCAAAATGTACATATCGGCCGAGAGCTAAAGCGTGATTTTCGGCTAGGTGCTCTATTGTACGGAAAGGTTCCGGAACATAGTTACTAGGATGCCACCCCCGAACTGGACGCGAGTTGACGGCTTTTTGCTTGTGAGAATCGCCGACCTCAGCCAGTTCGTCAGCAAATACCCATGCGGCATTAACCCCTTCCCCGTCAAGCGGGGCAGAAACTACATCGACGGCTTTTTGTGACAGATATGCCAGCTGGATGGCTTTGTCCCAATTAGGTTTTAAATGTAGGCGCCTATCTTCAGGACTGCGAGTCTCGAGCCATGCTCTACTAGTGCGGTCAAAAGCATTTACCGTTTCGCGCGGTTTTTCATCTCTTGTGAACTGATTCATCGCTCGTATTTATAACATTTTACTTAAGAATTGGCCAGTGTAGCTTTTAGTATTTTTGGCGACTTGCTCAGGCGTGCCGGTAGCAACTATTTGGCCGCCGGCTTCACCGCCATCCGGGCCCATATCAATAATGTAGTCGGCTGACTTTATAACATCCAGGTTATGCTCTATAACCACCATGCTGTTGCCGGTATCTACCAGGGCATGAAGTACAGTTAAAAGTTTATCGACGTCGGCCATATGCAGGCCGGTGGTTGGCTCGTCCAGGATATAGAGCGTTCGGCCGGTTGGGCGGCGTGATAGCTCACTGGCCAACTTGATACGTTGGGCCTCCCCTCCGGACAGCGTTGTAGCCGGTTGGCCGAGTGTAATGTAACCCAGACCAACGTCGACTAAAGTCTGCAGTTTGCGGGCAATTGACGGAATGTTTTCGAAAAACTCTAGAGCCTGCTCACAAGTTAAGGCCAACACGTCGCTGATAGTTTTGCCTTTATAATGGATTTCCAGAGCTTCGCGGTTATAACGCTTGCCGTGACAGACTTCGCAGGCTACATAGACGTCAGGCAAAAAGTGCATTTCAATTTTTATAACACCATCACCGGCACAGTTTTCACAGCGTCCGCCTTTGACGTTGAAGCTGAAACGCCCGGGGCTATAGCCGCGGAGTTTGGCTTCCGGCATTTGGGCAAACAGCTCGCGAATTGGTGTAAAAACACCGGTGTAAGTTGCCGGGTTAGACCGTGGTGTCCGGCCAATTGGCGATTGGTCAATAACAATCGCTTTATCAAGTAGTTTTATGCCTTCAATCTCGTCATGTCGCCCCGGTACGGTTTGGGCACGCATCAGCCGGGCGCTGAGCTCGCGGGCCAGGATATCGTTGATTAGACTGGACTTGCCGGAGCCTGATACGCCACTAACGACCACTAGCTGACCCAGCGGAATTGTGACGTTGAGGTTTTTTAGATTATTCTCACGAGCACCCTTGATGACAAGTTGGTTGCCGTTACCCTTTCGGCGGGTTTTAGGTGTCGCTATCCGGCATCTACCACTCAGAAAGTCGGCCGTAGCACTACCGCTAACCTTAGCCACCTGCTCCGGCGTGCCCATGGCCACCACTTCGCCGCCGTGGATACCGGCGCCCGGACCAATGTCTACCAAATGGTCAGCCCGGCGAATGGTTTCTTCATCGTGCTCGACCACAATTACGGTGTTGCCGAGATCCCGCAGCCGTTCCAGGGTTTTAAGCAACCGATTATTATCGCGCTGATGAAGGCCAATGCTGGGTTCATCCAACACATACAAGACTCCCTGCAAACCAGAGCCTATTTGAGTTGCCAGGCGGATACGCTGAGCTTCACCGCCCGACAAACTTACGGCGCTGCGCAGCAAGGTCAGATAATTTAGCCCCACGTCCTGCAAAAATTGCAGGCGGGCGTTTATTTCCTTAAGTATCTGATAAGCAATGCTCGTCTGGGTTTTATTGAGTTTGATAGTTTTAAAAAACTCCAGGGTATCGTCAATACTTAGCTCGCAAATATCCATGATAGATTTCCCATCAACCGTCACGGCTAGAATTTCCGGCTTCAGCCGACGGCCGAGGCAGGCGTGGCAGGGCCGTTGCTGCATAAAGCGCTCAATGTCGCGGCGGATAAAATCACTCTCCGTCTCTTTATGTCGGCGCTCCAGGTTTGGAACTACACCCTCGTAAGTTGTATCAAAACTGCGGCCGGGGCCAAGCCGTACCCGGTAAGTCTCATTGCCGGTACCGTACATAATTTTATCGAATTGGTCGCGGGTCAATTCACTGGTTGGAACGTGCAGCGAAAAGCCGTAGCGGTCGGCTACAGCCTGCAGCTTCTTCATGTACCAAGCGTCCACGGTTACTCTATTGAATGGACGGATAGCGCCTTCGGCAATGGTCAGCCGGCCATTTGGAATAACCAGCTCTGGGTCAACCTCCATACGTGAACCCAGACCAGTGCAAACCGGGCAGGCACCATGCGGCGAGTTAAAGCTAAAGGTCCGCGGCTCCAGCTCTGGAATGGCCACGTCGGGGTGGTCCGGGCAGGCATATTTTAAGCTGTAGAGCGTATCGCTTTTTTCGTCGGCGTCATTAACTATTAAAAGACCTTCAGATATATCAAAAGCCTGTTCAATGCTTTGAGCCAACCTGGTACGGTTATCCTCATCGTTGACCAAACGGTCAACAACAATCTCAATATTGTGTTTGAAGTTACGGTCTAGTGTTGGGAATTCGTCCAGAGCATAAACCACGCCGTCAACTCTGGCGCGGGCGTAGCCAGCCCGCTGGTATTGCTCCGGGATATGCTCAAAAAGACCCTTCTTATCAATCACTATCGGCGACAAAATCATTAATTTTGCACCCTTGGGGGCGTTGCTAATTTTTTCAATTACAGCGGTTGAGGTCTGGCGTGAAACCGGCTTGCCGCAAATTGGGCAGTGCGGCGTACCAACCCGGGCATAAAGCAGGCGCAAATAGTCATAAATTTCTGTAACTGTAGCCACGGTGCTGCGCGGATTGCGGCTGGTAGATTTTTGGTCGATGCTGATAGCAGGACTTAGTCCGTCAATTTGGTCAACATCCGGTTTCTCCATTAGTCCCAAAAATTGGCGGGCGTAGGCGCTCAAACTCTCCACGTAGCGGCGCTGACCTTCGGCATAGATGGTATCAAAAGCCAGGCTAGACTTGCCGGAACCCGACAGGCCGGTAATTACAATCAGCTTCTCCCGCGGAATATCTAAGCTGATATTCTTGAGGTTATGCTCCCGCGCTCCTTTAATAGATATAAAATCACTCATTTAGCCGAGTGATTATACAGGTTTTTAGAACTTTTTTCTAGAGTCTAGGCTGCTGAATCGGAGGCGTTGATGATGCCGTCAGCTGGCACATCTTTGACATTTTCCATAAAACTAGTGCCGGCGTGTCCGGTTCGGACATCGTTCAAAATCCCGGCGTAGGTGTGGGCTTCTTCCAGATAGAGCTCAACATTATGCAAATGGTGACGCCTATACCAATCCACAAACTGGCTGATAGTTGTGCTGTCATCGTTCATCATTTCGTGAAGTTCTTTTACTTCATTGGCTTCGGGGTCTGCTTCGGCAATTTTGTTAAGCTCGCCAAATAGGTCCATGAAGGACCGGGATTGTTGGGCATCATATCTGCGGGCTTCAGTTAGGGCTTCACGGGCTTTTTCAACGACGCCCTCAATATAGCGCTCGGCCCTTATCAGGCCCTCCGGCGTCCAGTCAATCAGTGTGGCTTTGTCGTGAGCTTTTTTATATTCTTCACTAACCGGATGACTATTTAATATATCCGCCCAGTATTCTTGGCGTTCGGATTCGGTCTGTGGACTTTTATCATCCCCACCGCTTTGTGATACATCGTCTGGCATTTACTAGTTTTATTCTAAATTAATCGGGTAAATATTACCACTAGCGTTTTTAGCAGAGTAAAAAAGCTTAAACAGTATAAACTAATTGACTCCTATGCAATAAAATGGTACTATAATGTAAAGTTTATAAGGTGTTTCAAGGAAGGACCCTTCAAGTGTTAGATTTTCTATTGGTTTTGGGTCAAATCCCCGGTACTGGCTTGCAACTGACCTTCACCGACATATTACTGCTGACCTCTTTGCTCATCATAGCTTTCACTTGGCGGATGAGATTATTTACTTACGGTTACCGTCAAGCACACGAATTGAGTGTTTTGAAGCATAAAGCCCTGCGCCAGCTCGGTATAAACAAAGTTAGCTCGGGGCGATCGATTCGCCGTAAAGTCGTAGTTCCTCCAGAACGTATTTATCGACGTCCTTTTGTCTCTGGCCGGCAATCAGTTCCTCGATACGTGCGAAATACTCTGCCAACGCGCCTTTTTGGCCGCCGTGAAGCAGCCTCTGAGCTCTAAATTTTTCCCACACCTCTTGCTCCTGTTCGGTCAATACCTTCGGAAAATTACGAGCCTTATAAAGAGGCAGCAGGTTTGACAGACGCTTATCTCCAAACTCTAGATCAAACTTCCCAATATTGGTGCTGTCGGCCGCTCGTAGGGCGCTCATTTTTACTCTATCCCCGTCGCTAACAAATCCATCGTAAAGTTGCTCGTCCACTGTCAGCGGGTCACTAACCAACTCAGCTTGTTGAGCCTTTTTCATAAGATTAGCGGCCTCTACTAGTTTCTTGACAAAGTCCTGGCTTAATAATTTAAGGTTTGCCTCAATTTTGGTTTTTGATATCTTCAGCCGCTCGGCGCTTTTAGCGTCCAAGGTGTTTAGAGGCGCAACAGCCGGACAGCGATTATAGGCAAGCATTTTTACCGGAAAGTACGGAGTATCTTTGCCGTAAGCGCTCCATTTATCGGATAGTTCTTTGGGGCTTAGGTCTAGCAGATCTTTCGGATTAACCCGCAGGTCATAAACAATAGCCGCTCCGCCGCGGTCCGGATGATCAGCTAATTTGATCACTACCGAGGTATGTAAAAATTCACTGGGGTAACGGCCGCTGGTGTAAATAAACGGCTGATTAGTATCGACTAGAGCCGCCACCTTTTGTTTGGAGCGCATATTCAACAAGTAGTCAAACAGCTTTGGCTGCTTGCCCCTAATTAGTTTAGCCAGCTCTATGGCTGCTACTACATCGCTTAGGGCATCATGGGCAGATGCGTGCTCGAGTTTATTCAGCTCAGTAAGAAAGCTAAGGCGATTGGTCGGCTTGCCATCGCTTGCAAACGGCCATTTAATGCCATCAGGTCGCAGAGCCCGCATCATGCGAACTACATCCAGCAAATCCCATTTAGACCGGCCGTCTTTCCACTGCCACTCGTAAGCATCCGTGAAATTACGCCAAGACATGAAGCGTACGAATTCATCGTCAAAACGAATGTTATTAAAGCCCACGGCAATGGTATCCGGAGTAAATACTTGACTAGTTAAGTATTTGATAGCTTCGGCTTCAGATATACCTTCTGACACGGTTTTTTGAGGGGTAATTCCGGTTATCAGGATGGCTTCCGGCTGAGGCAGCACATCCGGTGTCATTTTTATCAGGAAATTGTCAGGCTCGCCTATCGGCTTCAGGTTCATATCTGTACGCTGGCCGGCAAACTGCATTATCCTATCGCGCCGCGGACTTATGCCACTGGTCTCAAGGTCATAGAAGTAAAATGTCATTTTCAGTCAGTTTAGCACAAGAGACATCGATTATTAGTGGCCGCTCTTCCTTAATTTATAAATCCGTGGAATAGCTGCTCCTACCCACATAGACCAGTTCCGAGTCCAGGGTTGATCAGATCTAGGATCAAAAGAGCAAGGAAGCTTGTCGGGCACTATAGGATTCATGCCTAGCTTGACAGCTTGCAAGACAACATTGCCTATATTATATCCGCTCGTAATAATTTCTGGCCGACTGTACCCAAGCTCAGCCATCCAGCCCATGCCTTGCTCCAACTCTCCGTACGTACCCGTATTTTCACTCATGCCGCTGGCTGAAGGCCCTTCAAAAACTCGTGTAATTTTTACGTCGGAGCGGATGTATTCTAGGGCACGCACAATGCTGTGGCTGGCAAAATTAGGCAGCACCCCTTCAATTTCTTCGGCCTCTTCCAGCCTCTGGGCCAGTTCAATATTAGGCAGTCCAGGAGGAAGTTCCTCTGGACGGTGACTAAACTCTAATATAAATCTTACGTCGGGTTTAGGGTCGATTGGAGACGGCGGATAATTACCGCTGAATGTACCTTTTGGTAGGAGAGCCATAATTTATTACATACTATAACATATATTCTGGACCTCTTCAATATTCCGAGTGGCTGAGATCGCATGAGTTTTTTACAATTTACAGTTATAATAACGCTAATGATTACACGAGGTGTGGCCGCTCTATGATGCCCAAAATTTACGAGTCTATTGAGTCAGCAATTGCCGCCGGCACGCCGCCTCAATATGTGGCCGCCAATCTGATAAGGCAAGGCTGGCCGGAGGCTATGGTCAACGAAGCTGTCAGTGCCTGGCTGAGTGCCCACGGACGTTTGCAGCAAAAAACTGACTTTAGAGCTTGGCTCAAAAAATATCGGCGTAAGGCCTTGCCAGCAACCGCATTTATCGTATTTCTCAGCGTCATAAGCTCTTCAATACTATTACTGCAGCCCTGGCCAACTAAAATTCTGGTAGACTCGGGCTTTGGCAATATAAAAGCCCCGGGGCCTCTGGCGCCTTATACTCACCAGTCAACACTAATCCTGTTTACCTCTTTGATGACAATTGTCATTTTTTTGGTCGGTATTTTGTTTGGAACCTTGCGTGACTATTTTATTCTAAAGCTCGGTTTTTGGCTTAACCGAGGCATTAAAGAAGAGTCCTTTCGGCACATTTTGCACCTACCCCTTTTTCATCAGGAGCGTTTGGCTAAAGGCGACTATATCTATCGCCAAAATATTCTAACCAACAGTTTGAGTGACCTTGTTCTGGACACTACATCGTCAATTATCCAGTCAGTAATAATGATAGTTGGCATATTTATAATTATGCTGACCTTTAATGTTAAGTTGGCGCTAATCTCGGTGGTGTTGGTACCATTTTTGTTTATCTTAATTCGGGTTTTTGGCCCTAAACTAGGGCGAATATCGCGCGAGATGACGCAAATTGCCAGCGCTACCTCGGCCACTATTACCGAATCCGTAGACAATGCTGAAACACTGCAAGCTTTTACCCTGGAAGAGAAACAAATTGCCAAAGCCAATAGCTTATGGCGCCGCAATTATGCATTAACCAGACGCGGCCTGCTGTGGGGACGAACCTATCGTTTTACAAATAGTTTATTGATAATCCTGGGTACCTCAGCGGTCATGTATTTCGGTGGTACGGCCGCCTTGCATGGTCAAATGACGCTGGGTCAGCTGCTGATTTTTATGACTTATATGGGCTATCTTTTGGGCCCTGTTGAAGCCGTAGCCACCGAGATAGCCACTCGTAATCAGAAGTTGGTGGACGTTAGCCGAATATATGAAGTTTTGACCGATCATGAAGGCGTTGAAAACTTGCGCCGGGATAATCATTTCCCGGTAACCCAGGGACGGATTGAATTTCAGAATGTCAGTTACAACTACAATGATATGCCGATATTAAAAAATGTTAGCTTTACGGTTGAGGCCGGCCAAAAAGTTGGCATTATTGGACCCAGCGGTGGGGGCAAGAGTACCCTGCTTAAACTTTTACCCCTCTTTATAGAACCGATAACCGGCCGAGTGCTAATTGATAACATTGATATCCAGACCGTTTCGCTGCAGGAACTGCGCTCATCTATTGTCTGGATTAGCCAAAATCCGCAGCTATTTAGCGGCACCGTTCTGGAAAACCTGCAGGACGGCAATGTCTATCGTCAGGTTGGTCAGGACGAAATAGAGGCAGTCATAACCGCCGCCAACGTTAAGGAATTCACTGACCGGCTACCGTTGGGACTCAACTCACCGGCCGGCGAGGGGGGCAATAGTTTGTCAGGCGGTCAAAAGCAACGTATCGCTATCGCCCGCGGGTTAGTTAAAAATGCGCCCGTAGTCTGCATGGACGAGCCAACCGCAGCCTTGGATAGTAAGTCCGAGAACACCATACGCGACTCTATCAGTAAGCTAATTAGCGGAAAAACCGTGCTAATGGTTACCCACCGCAAAGCTCTGCTGAGCTTAATGGACGTTATTTACGTTATGGACGGCGGCAACCTGCACCAAATAAGTGAATACGGTGGACTTGATGCCTATTTACAAAAAATATCTGATACTGAGGACAGTGTTGAGCGTGACCGAATGGCAGCTCAGGCCAATCTAGAGACCCATCAAGCCATAGCCCGCCTGGTATCTGAGAATCAAGAACTGGAAGAAAAGCTAACAGTCATAGCTGAGCAACCTTCGAGTGCTCAAGACGGCACAATCACAATCAACCATTAACTGGTTGCTATTCCATAATCATGCGCCCGCCGGCATGGTGGACGGGAGTTGTGGGGTCGGCAGAAGTTATGCTGCCTCCACCTGCAGTTGGAAGTGCTCCGTGTGGTGGATCTAGTATAGTTACACTACTAGCAACTGGCGATGCGGCTGCAGGTGTAGGTGGTGCAGTATAGCCAGCATGGGACTGAGAGAGGGCGGCGACTTCAGCCGCACTGGTCGGAGCCATATTTACAGCTGCAGGCTGGTCCGGGGCTTTAACTTGATAAGCACTGTGCCCAGGTAGCTGTTCAATCTGCGCACCGCTGGCGGTTGTAGTTAGAGTAGCCCCGTTTTTTAGAGTCTTTACTTCAACCACCTCAGCTCCGCCTGTATAAGCCGATGGAGATGGGGCCGGACCTACAGCACCAGCAACAGTCGGTGTTGATGGTGGGGAAGAAGGTGGCGCACTTACCGGCGCATCGGTGGTATGGTTGGCCACAAAACGGTCAACAGTATCAGGCGCTGGATTTACTTGCGGATTGGTGACTGCTGCTGGTCCAACTGCTGAAGCATTATCCGGGGTATTTCCAACTCCGTTAAGTGCTACACCGCCGCCCTGGCTATCGCCCCAGGTTCCGGCGCCAGCAACCGCACCGGTTAATTTATCAACCGATTGGTAGCTACCGTCACTCATCTGAGCGATAAATTTGGTTCCATCTTTGCTGTCACGCAGCGCCAAGGTATTACCATGTGCAGTAAGGTCGCTGCCACCTATGCCACCAAGGTTCGGACTAACATCCGATGTCTGCCAGCTGGGAGTTGGGGTGGTTGCAGCAGGTGTCGCAGCACTAGGTTTGGCATATTCACCAAGACCGTATTCTTTGTTGAGAGCGTCACCTCTGGCTGCTGCGGCCGTTGCGGCTGATGAAGCAGCAACTGTTGTCTTGGGCTTGGTGTAATCAGGCAGTCCTTGGACGGCCGATAGAGAGCCGGTGGCGGTATTAGCTGAATTGACCCCAGCGATTTGAGTAGTCCCAGTCTCTTTATAGCCAATAATGTTACCGCCGCTATCGTGAAAAACCTGCTTGCCATCAGCAAAAATATCTACAGTAACACCTTTCCTTTGCTTGCCGTCGATAACAACTGTTTGGTCGGTTTTCTGATCTTTTAGATTAGAGGAGGATTCCGATTTCCAGCCAGCGGGTTGGTGGGCCGTGCCAGTGAACGTAACGGGGTCGACACTTGCTGTGACTTTAGTTCCGGGTGTCGTCGGTCCGTCCACTTTAGCTTTAGGTGCCACAGCTTTTGGCTCTACTTGACGATTAGGGGAAGAGTTCTCAGCACTAGTGACGCTATCGATACCGGGAGCAGCTGTAATATTGTATGCCGAACCAACTCCCTTTTGTGTGAGCTGCAAGTTCGTGGTGTCAACAGTCTGAGTACCACTGACCTTCCCGTTCACATACAAGTCACGAGTATAGCCGGAACCGGTTGCATGCCAGCCAGGACCGTATGTATCAGTTAGAGCCTTGCCAACATCACTATAATAATTGGGTGCCGAGGGACCTGTTTTTATCTTTTCGTTACCAATTTGCACATAGCCGTCCTTTGCGGCATTGCCAGGATCCATTAGAAAACCGGCAGCTACGCCAACTACACCGCCAACTTTTAATCCCTTGTCTACAAGCGGGTTAGACAAGACCTTGCCGCCCACCTCCAAGATCTTACTCGCCCCGCTCGTTGCCTTTGAGGCTAAGGATACATCCTCACCAGCGCTGCCTGAAACTGCCTCTCCAAGCTTAACCGTTTCAAAACTAGTTTTTGATTTATAGGGAGCCTGTCCGAGTTCAATGCCACCTTTAGCAGATTTAACATCTTCGGCAGGGTTCAGAATTGTAGCTCGACTGCTGGTTTTGGGGGGGTTATGAACATCTACCATTGAAGCTTTTGTTGTCGCAATAGAGGGGCTTGTTTTGGGACTATATGGCGCCTGCCCTAGTTCAATTGACGGTTTGGTATCTCCTCCCGAAAGCGGATTGCGAAAAATAGTTTTCCACTTTGACACTTTCTTATCATTAGTATCCAGGATTGTGGCCATGCTGCTAGTTTTTGGAGGGTTAGGCGTGTCATTAATTGTAGCGCTTACCTCAGACGTCGTTGGAGTTGTCTTAGGCGTATATCCGCCTTGGGCAATTTCTATCTTACTGGCAGCCGTTTTAGCTGCGATTGCTTTGTGATCGTTTTCAATATTCCCTATTTTTCCTTTAAGAGGATCTATAATGATTGGTCCGCCAGGCATCTTTATTTTTCTTTCTTTGTTTTATTTTTTAGTATGATAAATCTAATTTAATTTTTATGGGCTAGGTTCTTCTTCAGGAGGCAATCCCCGATAGTTATCTATTACCTTTAGGTCATCATCGTCTTCGGCCTGGCCGGTATTGGACCTATGCTCGTCGGCTCGGCCGTTAGTGTAGATAATTGTTAAGACATTTAGTAGGACTTCACCCCTTTCGCCGATATCCGATTCAGAATCCATTAAATCTTCAATCACGCTATCCAGTCCTCCAATGCTTGGCAATTCCATTAATCCCCGCACTCTTCCCATAACGGCTGTATGATAGGCCTCAAAGCTGGTATGCTCCATCGTAATTTCCGGCCTCTTCATTCTCAAAATACTTTCTGATTCGTCTTCTGGCATTTTTTATTTTTTAAGTTGTTATGCTAACAACTATAGACCATGCCTCTCTTATGTCAATGGCTTTTATCAGTAGTCAATACGGCCGATTTCAGGGCTGCCAATCACAATTTTCTGGTCGGGTTCGGCGCCCTGGCGAGCCAGTTCCTGCATGATGCCCATTTTTCGCATAATGTCACGTAGGCGCTGCTCGGAGTGATAATCTTCAAACTTGGTTCGGCGGGCAAACCGCTCAATTTTTTTGCCGGTCACCACAAAATGCTTGCCAACTTTGGCTATTTTCCAGACGTCGTCGTCGGATCTAAGACCAATAACTGGAAGTTTTGGTAGCGTACGTTTTTTCTCGATTCTAGCCCGATTTTTTTCTACTCGTTTTTGGAGTTCACGTAGCAACTCTTTAACTCCCTGACTACTGCTGCTGGAGATGGCTATAACTGGAGTGTTTTTAGGCACTAGTTTCTTAAGCAGTTTTAGTTTAGATTCAAGCTGCTTGGAATCAAAGCCGTCTATCTTTGATAGCGCCACTAGCTGCGGTTTTTTAGCCAGATCAGACTTATAGGCGGCCAGTTCTTCCATAATTGTTTTATAAGCCTTAGCAATGTCTTCGTTATAGATATCTACCAGATGCACCACGACCGCGGTACGCTCCACGTGACGCAGAAACTCGTCTCCCAGGCCCCTGCCTTGGCTGGCACCTTCTATCAAACCTGGAATATCGGCCAGCAGCAAGCTATTCTTGTCATCGATATCAACCACGCCCAGATTAGGCCTCAGCGTTGTGAACGGATAGTCAGCAATTTCCGGGTGGGCGTTACTGACAACTGACAAAAATGTGGATTTGCCGGCGTTGGGCAGGCCTACAATACCAACATCAGCTATCATTTTTAGTTCCAACTGAGCCTCAACTTCCTCCCCCTGCTCGCCCTTCTCTGCTACTCGCGGCGTTTGTCTGGTAGAGCTTACAAAGTGAGCGTTGCCAAAGCCGCCCTTGCCACCCTTGGCAATTACCGCACTTTGGCCGTCTTCCACTAAATCTGCTAAGACCTGGCCATCCTCGGTATTAACTACGGTTCCCACCGGTACGGCAATTTCCAGGTTCTGGCCGCTTTTGCCGTGTTTACGGCGTTTGGTGCCCGGCGCACCGCTCTCGGCTTTAATAAGTTTCTGATAGCGAAACGATGCTAGGGTGTTTTGGTTACGGCTAGCCTTTAGGATAATGTCTCCGCCATCGCCGCCATCGCCGCCGTCCGGGCCGCCCTTGTCTACGTAAATCTCATGCCGAAAACTGACGGCACCGTTGCCGCCACTGCCCGCCATTAACTTGACTCTGGCTTTATCCACAAACATATCTATAGCCTACAGGTTACAGAGGTTAAAATCTATCAGTTTATCTCGAGACTATATCCAAGCGATAAAGCCAGGTTGCGTACTTGAGTGAAGCACAAGGCGCCGATGAGTAGCGGACTGAGCAGTATATAGAAATACTGTGAGGGAGCAACGCAAACGGCAACGCAGTGATTTGCCAAGAGCAGCGGCAGAGTTCCCAGCTTTGCTGGGAAGCGGGCCGATGCGATACGCAATTTGGCTAATGGTATATGTAGTGTTGGAACTTGGTAATCGGAACCCAATCGCTGTAGCCCACTCTGCCCCAGCCAGCCAGCCCGTTCATGTCAGAATACTTAATCATAGTGCCGTCGGCGGATACTGCCTCAACTAAAGCCACATGCCCAAGCCCTGGGTATGGATTTTGGCCAATAGCACCGGCAACCGGAGTTGAACTTACAGTCCAACCGCTTAGGGGGGCGTAATAAGACCAGGTATTAGCATTACCCCAGTTAGTGGGAACTGCCACCTTACTGGCCACGTAGTAGGTACAGTAGCCGTAATCGTACCCATTGCCACCATAAGTAGCCAGGTAGATGCCGTATGTTAAAACAGGCGCGGCCACTTGGCCGTTAGGAATAATGATTACATCTCCTGGTTTAAGCCCGCTTATCTCGGCGTCATTGTAGCTAATAATCAAGTTCGGGTCGGCCTGATAACGGCTGGCCAACGAGGACGGAGTATCGCCAGCTTTAACGGTGTAGACCACGCCATTTACCGGCGGAATTACTAGGTCAGTGTCAGCCGCAATATTAGTGCCTTCTAAGCTATTAGACCACCTGATGCTATTGGCATTTACACCGAACTTATCGGCCACGCTAGTGAGAGTGTCGCCGGCTACTGCCTTATAGTGGCGAATGTCCTGCTTGGATTTTTGGGCAGTGGCTACTATCTGCGGCTTAGCCAGAGCAATGGTGTCATTCGGTACGACGTTTAGCGCCAAGCTGTCAGAGTCAGCCTGGTTCTTTACAGCTGTTAGTTCAGCCATATGCGTTGCCTGAGCGGCCGTTAGGGCAATTTGAGCAGAGCTTAATTGGTCGAGTGGGTTAATGTTTGAGCTGGCTGTGTCACCAACGCTGTTAAGAGTACTGGTTCTAACCGTCTGGCTGGCCGAGCGGTTATTCAAAACAAAAACGCTAACAATTAAAAGTAAGACTATGTTGCCTACAACTAAGCTCCAGCGAGTCAAGCGGCGGCGGGTAACTTTTTTCAGCTTAGAAGGATGGCGCAAAGCACCAACCACGTCTTTCGGGTGGACGCCTTTAACCTCGGCCGACATTGTTATATTAGGTCTACGAATAATCTAACTCCTTAGCTCACCGAAGTGAACTAGCCGGAAAAAAGCGTCAATCATCTGCCAATTTACTTCTTTTCCTCAGCTATTATACCAAATCCAGGAGAAGTAAACTCCGTTATTACTCGCCGCATTTTTTATGACAATACTGGTCTATTAAGGCTTGGTGTTCAGCGGCAGTGTGTGAAAAGTAGATTACGTCGTTATCGCCAGCCACAAAGAACAGATAGTCGGTGGTGGCCGGGTGAGCAACGGCAGAAAGCGCCGAGGCCGTGACGTTGCCAATCGGGCCGGGCGGCAAGCCGGGATGCAGGTAAGTATTATAGGGAGAGTCAATATTGACGTTGCGGGCTACGCCGGCTAAATCAGCGGCGTAATTGGCTGTGACGTTAGATTGAAAGGCCGTGCCCTGCTTTAGTCGTAACAAAAAGACCTGGGCTACTGTGGGTTGGTATTTAGGGTCGCCGGTTTCTTGGTAAACAACTGATGCCAATGTAATACCGTCGTGAACACTCAATCCGTGCTGAGCAAAACCGCTGGTTATATCAGAACTTAAGTGCAGGTTCATTTCGTCCAAAGACTCGCGCACAATTGTCGACGCCGGCGTATCAAATTGCTTTTGGAAGGAGTCAGGGTACAAGTAGCCTTCCAGACTAGCGCCCTTTGGCAAGCTGGCCAGTGCCGGGTGACCAAGATAGGTGGCCGGGTCAAAAGCGCTATCAATTTCGGCTTGCGAATAGCCCGCTTTAGAAAATGCCTGCTTAATTTCATCCAGCCGTTTTCCAGGCAGAATAGTTAGCAAGTTTTTGGCAACATCGCCTTTTTTCAGCTTGGTGGCAATCTGCGAGACGCTCATTGATGGGCTGAGGGCATATGTCCCGGCCTGCAGTTTATTGTTTAGTAGGTTAGCCCGGACGTAGGTTTCAAAGGCTTTGGAGCTTCGTATTAGATGCGCTTGTGATAAATCCTGGGATATTTTGCGTACCGAGCTGCCACTCACAACCGTAAAGTTAGTAATTTGGCTTGAGCTACTTAGCGGCTTTAGACTAGCCGCGTACCAGCTCCGGATTGTTACTACCACGCCCGTTGCCACAAGAAACAGGACTACAAAAGTAACCAGCCATAGCCGCAAATAACCTTTCCGGCCACTAAAAACTTTTCTTATCTTATTCATTCTGGTCCTTATTATCCTTCTTCTCGTCCAAGTAATCCTGCAGGATGATGCTGGCCGCAACGGCGTCTATATTTTTGGAGTCCGTGGCAAAACGCTCAGCGGCGGCCACGGTGGTTAAGGCCTCGTCCTGAAACTTAATTGGTGTATGCGGAAAGTGGAACTGAATGTCACCGGCTATGGCTCGGACCGATTTAGTCTGTTGTGTTTCCTGGTTCTGCAAATTTCGCGGCAACCCCACCACTAAGCACTCCGGCTGATATTTTTCAAAAACTTCTTTTAGCTTATATATCAAATGTTCGGTTTCGATGGTCATCAGCGGTTCGGCTAATCTGGCAATGGAAGAAGCCCTGGCAATGCCGGTTCGCTTCTGCCCAATGTCTAGGCCAATTATTTCGCTTGCTTGCACCGCCAGCTACTCCTTAACTTGCACAACTTTTACAGTAATCTTACTGGTCTTGGGAGCTTTACTGACCCAAAACGGGCTAAATTTAACATTTACGCTCTTCACTCCCGGCCAGGCTGAGACGGTAGTTTGAATATCGCCGCTCTTTTTGCCCACAGACAGAGTTTTAACTTGGCTCACGTCAATTATTGGTATGGCCGTAGTGTCTTCATTAACCGTTAGAGTGGCGGTGGTTGGGCTGGTTTGGTCCTGGACAGCTACAGTAGCGCCGTTGAGCACATCGTTGTTGCTCAGTTTCTGCTTGGTTTTATCTACTTGCTTGGTTAATGTGTCGCTTATGGCTTTTCTAAGGTCGTCTTTTTTGACAGCTAAAACTGTGTAATCTATCTCTACGTTTACGGCCGCGCTGGCAGCCTGCGTGCCAACTGCCGGAGTGGAGGTAACTACCGGGTCATTTATCTTGAGCGTTGAGCTTAGTACATATAAGCCCTGGTCGGAGAGTTGTTTTTCAAAAGTTTTTGTAAAGGAGTCTGAGGCTGTACTGGTAATTTTGGCCTTGGCGCCGTCTACATCGGCTTGGCTGACAATCGTTACATTAGCATCTGTACCTCCGCTGGCTGAACCGCTGGCGCTGACATCAGAACGGCTAGCAACCGAGAAACTCGCGCCTGAAACATTGTACTTAGTACCGCCGCTCTGTGCTGTTATTGTAGTTGAACTAGTGCTTTGATAATTAACGCAGCTGCCACTAGCACTGCCAAAACCAAACGTGGTTTTCGATTGTGTAATAAAGGTTAGGCCGTTTGCACTAACGCCGGTACCAGCTGGTACCGGATCGGGTGTACCAATATTAGGGGCACACGCTTGAGCAGACATTGTTATACTGCCGGTAGCTTTAGTTCCTTGGTTTTGCTGGCCAGTAGCAGTAACTGTCTGGTTAGAGGTTTGTTTGGAAGTTTTTAGGATTGCTGGTATCTGGTTTTTTGCCACATCCAGAGTTGTATATTTATCTGACCCATCCAGTGTTAGGTTGGCCGAAACCGGCAGGCTGGTGGTATTGATAGTCACTACGCCTTTTGGCAGCACAAAAATAGCCAAGATTATAAATATGATTAAGGCGATAAGCAGAGCAATGCCGCCGAACAGCATAAGGCGAAAGCGTTCAAAATTGGGCACTTTCAGCTTCTTGCTTTTGTCCTTTGGCACTTTGACTGCCTGCTTTGGCAGCTTAGCGGCAGCAACCTCGTCTTCCGGTTCGTTTAGTTCAATGGCGGCGTCGTCCTCAATGGCATGG
>CAZVAN010000014.1:0-23165 GCA_964625245.1 uncultured Candidatus Saccharibacteria bacterium
GCCTCAGCTATATCGCGACCAGTCGCGCCCGGAACTACGAGCTTTGACAGGTCGTTAAGGATTCTGGCTAGCTGCTGGCCACCGGAGCGCATTAGCTCGATTTCTTTATTGTCCTTCGGTCTCATTAACTTTACGCGTCCAGTTTCTGAACTATGTCGACGGCAATTACTTCAGGTTCACGGTTCCCGTCTATCTGGTAAACTCGTATTCCCTGGCTGACAAGATAGTCTATTATGGGTTTTACTTTGCTCTCATATTCCGAAAATCGTTCAGCTATGGCCTCCTCGTTGTCATCGGGTCGATGACGGGCTAGCAAACGAGCCTTAGCTGTTGGCTGGTCTGTTCTCAAGTGAATAACACCGGTTATTTTTAGGAGTTTACTGTTCGATTTCGCAACTAGCCACTCAGCTTGAGCGAGCGTTCTTGGGCTGCCATCTAAAATACACTCATTCTTGGCGGCATCGATTCGCTGAAGTTCTTTGTCTAGAACCGCTAACGTTGTACCATCATCTATAATTTCGCCTTTTAGCATCTGCTTCTGCACCTGCTCGCTCATGTTGTATTCACGGAGTAAATTACCGGTGGATATCCAAGGGCAATGTAAGTGAGCCGCCAGCAACTGGCCTTGCGTGCTTTTACCGCTGCCTGCTAGCCCCAGAAAGATTATCATTATGAGTTTAGTGCCTCTTTTACTAATCTAGCGATGAGAGCTCCGTCGGCTTGAGTTTTAGTTTGAATACGAACAGCTCCAATTATTTGCCCCATCTGCGCCATGCCTGGATTGTCTATTTTTTTGACTTCAAGCTCAACAATTTCTTTAACTTTGTCTTCACTCAACTGTTCCGGCAAATAAGAATCTATAACGGCGCGCTCGGCAAGCTCTTTTTGTTCGCGCTCGGTCTCACCCGCTGTCTTATATAAATCGGCAGCTTCCTGTCGTTTTTTGGCTTCGCGCGATAACACCGTCCGGACCTGTTCGTCCGTTAACTGGCCCGGTTTAACTGATTTAGCAACAGCTTCGTACTGCAAAGAACTTTTGAGAGTCTTAAGTGTTTCGACTTTTACTTTATCACCGGCTAGCAAGGCGGATTTTATATCCCGCTCGATTTGTTCCTGCATCACAGTTTTAGCTTCCTATCGGCCGAGTCTAAGTTTCTTAACCTTAATAATCTTGCGCTCGCGTCTGATAATGGCTTTGGTTCGTCTATCGCGTTTGCTAAGCGGTTTCTCGAAATATTGACCGGTTTTAGCTTCGGCCAAGACGCCGGACTGCTGAACTTTACGTCCAAAGCGGCGCATTAAATTCTCGGTTGATTCCTTAGAATCCTTACGGGTCACCTGTATCATCTAAATAATTCTAGCCTAACAGAGGTAAAACTGCAAGCCCGCTGGCCAGTTTAATTTATATTAGGGTTTTGGGAACTGCGCCGATTGGCGCTAGCCCGTTGTGATTTTAATACAATACTTTGAAGTTCTTTGAAGATTGGAAAGTGCTTATTGGTGTAGTAAATTTTAGTGTTACCCTGACGCTCACTTATCAAAAAACCAATTTTTTCCAGTCGCTTGAGCTCGCGCTGAATATTGCCAGCGTCCTCTTTAATAAGTTTGGCTAGACCTCTTACATGGGTCTTAAAATCGGGATATTTTGCATATACCACGATTATCTTCCGTCGCACCCGCGATGTGATGAATGTATCTAACATAAGCACCTTTATTGTTATCCAAACAACAATAAGTATAGCCTATTCTTCACAACATTTGCAAACCTAAAGACTATTTTGAAATTTCTACCAAGCCGCATTTAGCACTTAGCTTTGAACTTTCAGCTAGAATATAGTCATGTACTACTATGAGGTACTGATAGCCGATAGCCGCTACCATGGCAGCGAGCCGCTGACCTATAGTTCTGAGCAGGTCTTGGCCAATCTAACGGTAGTGTCCGTGCCCTTGCGCAGTGGCTTGGCCACTGGGTTCATAGCTGGAAAATCTAAAAAGCCAAGCTTTGCCACCAAGCCTCTAAAAGCCGTGCTTAGTAAACAGCCCCTGCCGTCTCACTGCTTGGAACTAGCTGAATGGCTGAGAGACTATTATCACGTTAGTTTTGGTGAGGCGTTGCGGCAATTCGCGCCAAGCAGAACTGTAATCCGACGCACTGAACATATTGATAAGTTAGCTGCAGCCCAAACTAACCTGGACGTAGAGAGTCCTTTAACTAGAGAACAGAAGAACGCCTTAGTCTCAATAAAAAAATATCCCGATACTACGGTTTTGCTGCATGGTGATACCGGCAGCGGCAAAACCCGCGTTTATCTAGAGTTGGCTGAGCAGACCATTAGGTCTGGATGCTCGGTGATTATACTGACACCAGAAATTGCTCTTACCAGCCAGCTTCTGCAAGCTGTAGCTCGCAAGCTAAAAGCTCTGGTCTTCGTGGTTCACTCAGGCCTAAGCGTTGCCGAGCGTAAGAGGATCTGGTTCAAAATTTTAGAATCCACCGAACCGGTGGTAATAATTGGACCTCGTTCGGCACTTTTTATGCCAGTGACAAGCCCGGGTCTAGTAATTATAGATGAGTCGCATGAGCCCGCTTATAAGCAGGAGCAGTCGCCCCGTTACCACGCTAATCGGGTAGCCAGCCAACTGGGAGTGCTAACTTCGGCGCGGGTGGTTCTGGGCAGCGCTACACCGAGCTTAACGGACTACTACCTAGCCCACGAGCGAGGAGCCATAGTTGAAATGAAGAATCAGGCCGTAACTGGCAAGCCGGCCAAAGCAGAATATGTGTTAGTTGATCTCAAAGACCGCCGGCACTTCGGTAGGAGTCAGCACCTATCGAATCAGTTGATAGAAGCAATTAACGAGTCCTTGGCTAAAGATAAGCAGTCGATGATTTATTTTAATCGCCGTGGTTCTGCCCGAATTATCTTGTGCAATAAGTGCGGTTGGCAACTGCTGTGCCCGAACTGTGATGTGCCGCTGGTTTATCACGGCGACGAGCATTTAGTGCGATGTCATATCTGTGGACATAATGCCAAACCGCCTACCAAGTGCCCCGTCTGCAACAATCAGGATATTGTCTATAAAAGCATTGGCACCAAGACCCTATTTCAAGAAGTCGAGAAACTTTTTCCTAACGCTCGAGTGGCCCGTTTTGATAGCGATAATGAGACAGGTGAAAAGCTAGAGGAAACGTATGGAGACTTAACCTCAGGGAAAATCGACATCTTGGTCGGCACGCAGTTACTAGCTAAGGGGCTAGATCTGCCGAAACTGAGCTTGGTCGGCATAATTTCGGCCGAGTCATCATTGAGCTTACCGGATTATACGGCTGAGGAACGTACCTACCAACTGCTCTATCAGGTTATTGGACGAGTTGGGCGCGGCCACAACGATGGTCGGGTTGTCCTTCAGACTTACCATCCGGAAAATCCAATAGTCCAGGCAGCCGTTAAACGTGATTGGGATAGCTTTTATAATCTGGCTATCAAGGAGCGCCAAACTTATAGATTTCCGCCTTTCAGCTACTTAATGAAGTTAGTATGCCGCAGAGCTACCTTACCGGGCGCCCAGAAGGCCGCTAACAGCCTAAAGACCCAGCTTCGGAGCGAAAATCTGCCCGTTGAGATAATCGGACCCACCCCCAGTTTTTATGCCCGCCGCGGTAAATATTTCTATTACCAACTAATCGTCAAAAGTAAGAGCCGTGGACACCTGCTTGAGCTAGCGGCTGCGGTTCCGGCCGGTTGGATTATCAACTTAGATCCCTCTGACTTACTCTGACTTATTGTTGGACCATAAACAGAGGTGAGATATACTGTTTAGAATATATGTCCAGCAAAGATAGCATTATAGCCCTGCCGAATACACATCTGCACAACAAGTCTCATAAGGTAAAGGCTTTGAGCGAAGATGTGAAGAAGTTTATTGAGCAAATGAAAGCCGCCACGCTGGACTGGGAAGCCAGCCGCGAGCACGAGCTAGGCGTTGCACTAGCAGCCATTCAGATTGATAAGCCCTACCGGGTAGTTATCATCCGTAATGATTTTGACAACAAAGATGACCGTAGTTTTAGTGTCTTCATTAATCCGGAGGTCATAAAACTGGAGGGAGAGATAGAGGAAGACTATGAAGGCTGTCTGAGCGTACGCGATATTTACGGTAAAGTACCCCGCTATACAAAAGTCAGGGTCCGAGCCAAAGACGAGCTGGGGCGGGATGTACGAATCAAGGCCGAGGGGTTTTTGGCCAGGGTTTTTCAGCACGAAATCGACCACACCAACGGCGTAATGTTCGTTGACCACATCGCTACAAAGACCGATGCCTTTTACAAGTTAACCGAAGACGGTAAATTGGAGAATCTACCTTATGAAGACGTCAAAAAAGCTGATATTTTTCGGAACTGAGGATTTTAGTGCACCCAGCTTGGAGCAACTGATAGCGAACGGCTATTCCGTAGTCGGCGTTGTGACTAAACCAGCCGCCGCCTCTGGCCGCGGCCTAAAATTTAAAACGCCAAAGGTAAAGTTTATAGCCGAGCGGGCCGGTGTTAAGACCTTCCAGCCCGAAAAACTATCAGACGTAATTGAGGACCTGAAAGAATTAGAGCCTAGCCACGGTGTTTTAGTGTCTTATGGCAAAATTTTACCTCAGGAAGTTATAGATATTTTCCCTGGAGGCATAATTAACGTTCATCCATCTTTGCTCCCTGAGTGGCGGGGCCCATCGCCAATTGAAACCACGATTTTAAGCGGCGATGAGCAAACGGGCATCAGCCTGATGCTCTTATCGGCAGAAATGGACGCCGGACCAGTCTATAAGCAGCAGGTCTGGCCATTAAATGGCACCGAGACTCGTCTATGGCTCTATAAGCAGCTGGCTGTGGCCGGAGCCAGCTTACTGGTTGATAATTTAGAGGCCATTCTAGACGGCACTCTGGAGCCAAAAGATCAGGATGAATCGGCCGCAACTTACTCTAAAATCCTCAAGAAATCGGACGGATTGATTGATTGGGACAGCGAGAGCACCATGCAGATAGAGAGGAAAGTGCGAGCCTATCAGGGATTCCCTAAGACAACTGCCAAAATTTGGGATAAGTACGATGTTATTGTCACCAAAGTCAGACCAGCCCAAGACAAAAATGACGGTGAGCTAGTAATTGGCACGAAAGATAGTTATATAGAGGTTCAGGAGCTAACTGCACCGAGTGGACGCAGCGTTAGCGGTAAGGATTTTAAACTGGGCTACAAGCCTTAGTTAGGCGGCTGGTTCTGGAGGAGGAACTTGCTCCTGAGCTCCCTTTTCGGCCATTGTGGCCTCCATAATAGAGGGTGCTTGGCTCTTTATCTCTTCTTTTAGCTTATTGAGCTCTTCGGCAACTGTGTCTTTATAATTTGGGAAGTTAGTTTCCAGCCATTTTAGGGCTCCCTCTTCATCGTTACGGTCAATGAAGCTCTCGAACTCGTCCAATTGGGCATCAGTCATCTTCTCTGCCAACTTCATACCGACTCTAAGCTCTAGAGTCTCATAAATATGAGCCAGCATTTTATTCTTTTCTTCAGCCGGCAAATCACCGAGCCCGAGTTCTTTTAACAGATTGTCGTCAAGCTGAAACATCCTACCCCCTAATATCCTTTATGCTTATTTTAACACTTGTTTTTATTTTAGGCTCTTAAAATTCCTTAGCCCTGTGTCGCAGGTGTTACGATTGTTGTCCAGCGAGCATCAACATTTCCTACGGGGCCGGGGCCGCTGTCAGTGTCAAAGATTGGATTCTGAACAACTTGCGTATTATAGCCGGCACTATGCAGCTGACGAAGGGTGTCGTCACTATAAGCTCCGTTGGCTTTATAGGTTACATGTTCGACTATAGGAAAGCCGGTGTTTTTATCTACAATATGTTCAGCTCCACTCAAGCCGTTAAGGGGACCTTGCTCCAGGTTGTTGGGTAGGACTGATTGTTCATAGCGGTGACCGCCGACGTTATTCCAGGCGTCCACATGTTCCTTGAGTTGTCCTGCGCCGTGACCATGAACAGCCGAGGCTGTGGCCAGACCTTCATGGGTAGCGCTACCGCCACCACCGCCCCAAGTCCATGGCATGCCATACTTTCCGGCCGCGTAGCCGCCAGCAAGAGCTAACGCACCAATGCCTAGTGCTAGTGGCCAGCAGCGTCTTTTTCTTTTGGCTTCGGGAGAGGTATCGTCAGCTGCAGGAATTTCTCCGGGCGGCACAGCCAGCACAATTGGCGACGTATTGTCATGCTTACCAGCACCTAAGGTTTGTATCCAGATAAAGACACTCACCGGAGCATCCTTTATCCTTCTAAAGAACACCTTTACTCGGTTAGGTCCCGGAGGCAAATCGACTGGAGATGGCATGGGCTCATCAGGCTCAATTTCCGTCTTTGGTTTGAGCCCTTCGGTTATTTCGTCAGGTCCTTCAGGAGTATCTTGCTTATGGGCAGCCTCAATCAAAATTTCAAACATACCCTGGGACAAGCCAAGCACGTTCAAAATCCTTTCTTTTTGGTCAGCATTAAATTCTTCCTGGCGATTTTCTTTTTTGAGATAATCATCCAGAATGCCGGCTCTTATTTCAAAAGATAGTTGCCGCTTTAGGCCGTCGCTCAAATCCGTACCCGCTGCCTCAAGGGTCCGTTTAACTCGCTTTTCAAAATCTGCTTTAAGATCAAACCAGTGCTCACCGGAGATTGACTTTAGCAGTTCGAGGTCTTTTTGCTTTTCGTTCTTTTCGCCGATTTCAGCCGTGTCTGTCGTCTCTTCGTCAACGGGAGTGGTTTCGGCTTCGGGAGTAGGCGCTTCTGGATCTAGTGAATCCTCGCTATTGATTAGGCGGGCGTAATCCTCGGCGGTAAAGACTCCGTTTTCTTTGATAAGTTGCAATCGCCGAGCATCAGCTTTTTCATAAAGTGCCCTAGCTTTTTCATTAGCAGCCGAGGCGTCGAGGCCTTCTTGCATCCATTTAGCGGTAAGATTAGGTATTCTAGCCTGGTCCTTAGATCTCAGATCCTGAATAAGTTTGGCCTGGGCTAGTTCATAGCCATTATCAAGAAGATTCTGCACCTCGTTCTGATAAACCTCAACTGCTTGCTGGCGCTCGTCCTCCGTCTTACCGTAGCGGGGATTAGTGGCCATGTCTTCAATCAAACCTTTGACAGGCTTGTCAGGAGAAGCGATGGTTTCACCAGTTCGAGGATCAACATAGGTACGATCTTTTGATCCATAAATTTCCAGTTCAGCTTTATCATTAAGTGCAGCTACTTCTGGAGTCAATGCCTGCGACTCAAGATCTTTTTGCCTCTGAGCTTCTTCAAGCGCATTTTCGGCATTAGCTTCCATCACACTTATTCCGTTGGGTGATTCATGGCTCATAAATTGTCCTTTTAGTGAAATCCTGTCTAGTTTTGTTTTTACGATCTGTGCCCTAAAAGTAGCATTCAGACTTCATAAAAACAAGAACTTTTATCTAGTTATACACAGGTATTAATACCAAATTTATTCAATTTGTCAAGGTTTTTAAAGCGTACGGATCTTGGTTTCACGGCTGTAGAGTTCTATACGGTCGCCTTCTTGGACTTCCACACGCTTTTCAGAATGGAAACTTAGGCCGCACATTTCGCCTTGCTGGACCTCTTTAACATCTTGAGGGCCGCGCTGAAGTTTTACTACTTGGAGCTCATCGGCAATCTTTTCTTTGCCGCGGTAGACTCTGGCGAGTGACGGAATATGCAAAGTTCCTTTAGTAACCTCCCCGCCGCAAATTACTTCAGTTTTTGCTATTTTAAATATACCCTTTATGGTTAATTCACCGAGTACTTCCTCCACAACTTCCGGAGTAAGTAGTTTTTCTAGTTCTACTTTAACGTCATCAATGAGTTCATATATAACTGTGTAGAGTTTAACGGGTACTTTATCACGCAGCGCCAGACGCTTTACGTTGGTGGGCATGGCTACATGAAAGCCATAGATAGTTGCTTTGCTGCTCAGAGCCGTATGGATATCGCTTTCATTAACAATACCAATCCCCGAGCTGACCACCCGCACGGCCACTTCTTCATTATCGAGCGACTTGAGACTATCAATAACTGAGGTAAGCGAGCCCTGAACGTCGGCCTTGAGCAATATATTAAATTCAGTTAGGGCATTGCTGCGACTTATAATACGTAGTAGTTCGCTGGAGGTTGTGGCAGAAGAATTTCCATCTGATTTTCTATCCTGACTTTTTTTAGCGGCCAGTTCTTTGGCTTCTTTTTCATTCTTCACAACTACAAATTCATCGCCAAATTCTGGCAGTGCTTTAAGCCCAGTAATAATTACCGGCATAGAAGGGCCAGCCTCGGTTAAAATTCTACCCTCGGTAGATTCCAGGTTGCGGACTTTGCCGTAAGTTGCCCCAACGGATACAAAGTTACCTGGTTTCAGTCTGCCCTGCTCTACCAACGCCTCGGCTACCGGCCCACGGCCCTGCTCAAGATGCGATTCAATAACCAGACCTTCAGCAGCTACGTCACGCTCAGCCTTTAGTTCCTCGACGTCGGCAACCAGCAATATCATGTCCAGTAACTCATCAACCCCCTCTTTGGTTTTAGCCGATACCGGCATGACGATGGTGTCGCCCTTCCAGTCCTCTGGCGTTAGATCATTCTCGGCTAGCTGTTGCTTGAGACGGTTAATGTCAGCTCCGGGTTTATCCATCTTATTGGCGGCGACAATCATTTTAACACCGGCTTGGCGGGCAAAACGGATGGCTTCCAGCGTCTGGGGTTTGATGCCGTCATCGGCGGCTATAACTATAACTACCAGATCCGTCAGGCGGGCACCATGTTCGCGCAAAGCGGCAAAGGCCTCGTGGCCGGGAGTGTCCAGTAGAGTGATGTAGCGACCGCCCCGCTGAACCTGGTAAGCCGAAAGGTGCTGGGTAATGCCGCCAGCCTCGCCTTTAGCTTCATCAGCGCCGCGGATAGCATCCAGCAGACTGGTCTTGCCGTGGTCAACGTGGCCCATCATAGCCACCACCGGTGGGCGGAGCTCGGCTTTATCTGTCAGTTCCCGCTTAACCCGGGCTTTGGGGGCCTCTTGTTCTTTTTTAGCCAGCTCAACGTCAAGTTCCAGCTCGCCAACTATTATTTGGGCTGTGTCGAAGTCTATTTTCTCGTTGACCGTGGCTAAAATGCCATTTTTAAGAAGTTCAGCTATTAACCGTGAGACTGGTACAGAAAGGAGTTCTGCCAGATTGCCGACTGTTTCATAGTCATGGATTTGGATGATTTGAGCCATAATGGTGTTTCTCCTTTCCGGTGTTGCATGAGTTTAGACACGCATGGTTATTTAGCTGGTTTAACGTCTCTCAAACTTAGGGCAATCTTGCGATTATCGGTATCAATTTCCAGGACCTTGAATTTCTTCTTCTCATTGAGCTTGAAGAGTTTTTCAGGATCTATACTCTCGTCGTCGCTCATTTCAGAGACGTGGACTAAAGCTTCTACTGACGGACTAAGCTGTACAAAAGCCCCGAATGGTGTAATGCGGGTAATCTTACCCTCAACTTGCGAACCCGTTTTGAACTGCTTAACTTCAGATAGCCAGGGGTCGTCGCTCATTTGCTTGATGGATAGGCTCAAGCGATCCTTATCTATGGAGATTATCTTAGCCTTAACCTTGTCGCCAACCTTGACGTATTTCTTAGGGTCTTCTACGCGTTCCCAAGATATTTCGGATATGTGCACCAGGCCCTCGATACCATCAACGTTTACAAACGCGCCAAAGTCGATAACTCCGGTTACCACACCTTCAACCTCGTCGCCGATTTTCAGTTCACTCAATCGGGATTGCATGTCGTCTCTAACCGCTTCTTTTTCAGAGAAAATTAGCTTATTGTCCTTACGGCTAACATCCAGAATCCGGACCCTCAGCGGCTTATTAACTAGAGCGTTCAGTTTAGTCAATATTTCGTCTTTGTCAGCATCGGAGACTCTTGGATAGTGCTCAGCCGCCAGCTGTGAAACTGGCAGAAAGCCGCGGATACCTTCCATCTCAATAAGTAGGCCGCCCCTGTTAGCGTCATAGGCTTCGACTTCAACAATCTCCTGGGCTTCGAAGGCCCGTTGCAGCTCGCCCCAGCCTCGGTCTTTGACGGCCCGTTTCATGGATAATAGGGCGTAGCCCTCGTCTAGTTCCGGTTCCACCACGCTAGCTGTGATGCTCTCGCCCTCTTTCATTTCTCCGGTGCCAACTTCACGGCGGAATATAACCCCTACACCGTTGGCGCCCATGTCGACCCAGACCTCGTGTTTGCGCACAGAAGTTACCAAGCCTTCAATTACGTCTCCAGCTTTGATTTTGGCCACGTCGTTAGCAGCCAGTAGTTCGTCCATTGTTAGTTCAGTTTTTGCCAATTTTTTATTAGCCTCCTAAAAAATATTTCCACGTCTGGGTCACTCAGATGAGCCGCTACGAACAGCGGAACACCTTAAAAGAATACCTCAGCAAGCAGATTACCTATATTCTAAGGTGTTATAGCCATTTTGTCCAGCGTAATGCTTTCAGGCGGCGTACACCGCCTTGTATACTAGACTCATGTATCTGGCGATTGATATTGGGGGTAGTAAGACATTGTTCGCGGTTTTTGATGATAACGGCCAGATTGTGGATGAGCACAAAATACCCACTAATAAGGATTATCCTGCATTTCTGGGCGAACTAAATGGGGTGATTAAGGATAAGTTGGCGCATCATACCTTTGTTGCCTGCTGCTGTGCAGTTCCCGGTGAGGTTGATAGACAAAGCGGCGTAGCTTTGGTTTTTGGCAACCTGCCGTGGCGCAACACACCAATCAAAAAAGACTTGGCTAAAATACTTGGCCCTATACCGATAAAGATTGAGAATGATGCCAACCTAGCGGGCTTATCGGAAGCACTTTTAGTTCAAGACACTTATAAGAAGGTTATGTATCTAACGGTCAGTACCGGCATAAAAAGCGGCTTTACTGTTGATGGTCGGATTGAGCCTAATTTGGCCGATGCTGAACCCGGTCAAATGGTTTTGGAGCACGAGGGCAAAATTCAGAAGTGGGAAGACTTTGCCTCCGGCCGGGCGTTAGTGGCCAAATATGGCAAAAAGGCCAGCGAGATAGACGACCCTGAAATCTGGAAAGCCTTTGCTCACAACTTGGCTCTTGGTATTGACGAGCTGCTGGCTATAATGCGACCAGACGTAGTAATTATGGGCGGTGGTGTGGGTAGCCACTATGAAAAATTTGCAACCTACCTCGAGCAGGAGTTAAATAAAATGAGTAATGATATGGTACCGGTGCCGCCTATCGTAAAGGCGCGGCGGCCGGAAGAAGCGGTGGTGTATGGATGTTATGAGTATGCCAAGCAAAACTGACAATTTTATAGGCCGACTAACCAAAGACTACCCCGATTATAGCTTTAGGCCTGGCAACCAGGATCATTGGTCACCACGCGATAAGACCATAACTTACAACCCAGACGAGCCCGCTTCCAAACTATTGTGTGGCGTGCTGCACGAGTTAGCCCACGCTTTGCTTAACCATTCAACCTATAGCAGCGATTTTGAACTGGTGAAACTGGAGACCGAGGCCTGGAATTTGGCCGCCGAAATTGGTAAGAAATATAAAGTGCGTATTAGCGACGATCATATCCAAAACTGCCTGGATACTTACCGCGACTGGCTTCATCGGAGAAGCGCCTGCCCCACCTGTGGTACTCACGTTTTACAGAAGGATTCGCACAACTACCTCTGTTATAACTGTCAAACCAGCTGGCATGTCAGCAGCGGCCGTTTTGCACGGCCGTACCGGCGGGTTGAGGTATAAATAAAACCCGCCTGAGACTTTCTCTCAGACGGGTTTTTACTTAAGAAGACTAAAGCTTAGGCTACAGTCTTTTTGGTGCGGCGAGAAATACGTCCGCCCTTAGCACCAGCTGCCCGGGCTAACTCGCGGTTGGCGTAAAAACCACCGGTCCGGCCTAGTTTGCCACCCATTTGGCCAATTCGGGCATAGAAATCCTTGCCGTACTTGGTCTTGTTGGTAGCGGCTGCTTTAGCGCCACCTGCTTTTGTTCCTGCCATGAGATTATCTCCTTTAACTCTTACTTTATCGAATATAAAAGAGGGCCCGCATTTCCATGCGGATACCCTCTCTAATCTATTCGAAACTACGCTTATGGTATCACTTAGTAGTGCTAATGTCAATAAGCTTGAGTGCAGCACATTTTTATATACATAAGTTGATTTTGTCTCTAATCCAGGACTAATTATATGTGGCTAATTCCCAAAGTGCACACCTCCCTTAATATTAACGTTGCCTTGGATGTGGGTTTCTGTGGGGGCTGTGGTGAAGGTAGCTATAGTAGATGCACCGCTCCAGGTATTACTACCACCGGGATCTATAGCGTAGGCTCGCCACCAGAATTGGGTGTTCTTAATGAGATACGGCGATTGGTAGTTGTGGATAGCCATCTGCGACAAGGAAATGCTTATGTTGCCAGTATAGGCCGTGCCGGCTTGTTGGTCCTGGCCGGCCCAGCCGGTTTGAGATGACGTTTGATCGACTGTTCTGATTATGGATGAACAGAGACTGTCGGCACAGACATCAATTTTATACTGCAGGTAGTCACCCTCAGCATCTGAAGAGCGGAGTTGAAAAATGGTAAAAACGGTGCCCCCATTGGCGTTATTTACCGGAAATGTAAGCGTTGGTGCTGAGGGCGGACAATTGCCGCCACTGCTGCCGGCGGCAGAATAAATACGCCCAGCGCTAACTCCAGAAGTAGAGGGAGCTCCTGAACATGAAAAAAGTTTCACAGTACCGCCATTGGTTGTTGAACTGCCTCCACCTCTAGCATCAACCGTCCCGCTTATAGTTACGCCGGTATTCCCTAGTAGAAGCACGCCGCCGCCAGCACCAGTGCCGCCAGCACCTCCGGCAGCACTGGCTCCGCCTCCTCCCCCTCCGCCGCCATCATTGAGGGTTGCGTTAGTGCCATCACTGCCGTTACCACCGGGGGCAGTACCACCACTGCCACCATTGCCACCGATAGCTGAGACTAGGGGTGAGGTTGCAAAAATGACAGTAAATATTACAAGCATCACGACAGATTGCCTGATAAATTTAGCAGTTGGTATTGGCTGTAGCCCCATTGGCCCCTCCTCCCCCATTATTAGCACCGCCGGCGCTGCCGCCGGCTTGCCCGGTTGTTATTACAGAGCCCGAGACGCTGACTGAGCCTATAGAAAAAATCTTGACTATGGCTCCGCCGGAGCCGCCTTTACCGCCTACGCCTCCATTACCGCCGGCACCACCAAACCCACCGGTGGCACAGCTGCCAGTGCCACCGCCACCACCGCCACCGCCGGCGCCAGAGCCACCGCTGCCGCCGGCGCCACCGCCGGAGCCCAATACTAAGCTAAAGTCTATGCTACTGTCGCCGTTTCCGCCTGAGGACAAATACCCCCCAGCGCTACCGCTGGTCCCCGCAGTAGTACTGGCGCCACTACCATGAAGCCCCTTCGGTCCCGCACCGAGGCCAGCAGCACCGCCAGTACCGAAAGCAGAGTCGCTCGTTCCCGCACTACCGTTGCTGCCACCGTTGCTGCCAGTACCGGCACCGCCGTTAAAAGAAATACCGGCACCGCCGGCGGCGCCGGCTCCAGCAGTACCACCAGCGCAACAAGCACCACCCGTACCACCAAAGCCACTGGATCCGCCTGTGCCGGCCAGGCCGGCACCGCCGGGTAGGCCTCGGCCGGCACCATCGACATTACCCGCTACGGTTACTGAATTGGCGTGAATTTCAAGAGTCCCCCCAGTTTGGCCGTTTGAGGCGCAGACTTTAATGGTCATGCCGGCAACTATATTAACCGTGTTGTAGTACCAAACTCCGCATTTCACGATGACATCGCCGCTGCTGCCAGTTAGAGAACCGGAGTAGCTGGCGGTCTGATTGCCAGTATCCGTTACACTGCCAATCGTAGAAAATGAAGCAGCTTTGATAGCATACGGGGAGCCTGTGCCCGTCTCCCAAAGCACAGGAACATTGGCGGTGTTTGGCATACGCTCCGGTAAATTAACGGACACGTTGTTAAGGTTGTCGGTGGTTATACTGGTAGCACTTACGTCCCAACTGGTGCCATCAAAGCGCTTATAGACTACGTTATACGAGCTTGCCCCAACGAAAGATTGGTAAGCTGCCCACAGATTTTGGCTGTCGCTTGAGATCTCACCCAAAACGTCATTTGTTGAAGATGACAGGGTCGTAGTTGAAGAAAAAACACCAGTTGATATGTTATAGCTTTGATAAACAAGGCCTGTGCCTGACAAATTGTAAAAAAGATTTAAGGTATCTAGGCTGTAGCTAAGGCTAACTGGAGTTGGGCTGATTGACAAAGTGGTACCAGGTACCTGAGTCCAGCTTCCATTCCCGGAAATATTTACATAAAGACTGTCATGTGTCGCCAGCCCACTACTGGCCATGGCCCAAAATGAATTGCCTACAGCGACTAGGCCATTACAATCATTATTTGGAGAGCCGGAGTTTGTCCAACTGGTTAGATTACTGGAGTACACCCCGACCTCACCTGTAATGATGCCTAGAGAACAGTTATTTAAAAGTTCTGATGCTAGCACCTCTACAACTCCACTAGAATTTATGGCTATGAGTGCATTCGAGTAACCTATCTTAGGGGCGCAACCCTGACCGGCAATAGCAGTATTGGCTGAACCGACGGACCAAGAGCCAGCGCTGTAAGTCAATTCGCGTACCAAGATACTCGCTTGACCAGCAACAGCATTATCATATGCCACGTAAATATTGTCAGAGCCATCTATGGTTACGGAAAAATCATTAGTCTGGGCGCTGTCTATTTGAGTAGCAGAACTCCAAGTAGCCCCATTATCTGTTGATTTAGCATAAGCAAGGCCAGTAACATCCTGCGTGCCGGCGTTAAAAAAAGCCACTATAGTACCCTTAGAACTTACTACTTCGTGGCGCTGGAATTGACCCCCAAGGGACGACGAGCTGGAGGTGCTGTCTACAGTGGCGGCTTTGACTCTGGGAGCTGGTTTAATAAATAGACTGTAGCTTAACACTGAGAATAGAACTAAAAGCGCCATACCAAGATATGCCGCTCTTCTGGTCCGGATTCTTTTAGGTAATACTCTCTTTATTTTACTCAGCCTTTAGACCCTCCCTACACAGCCATTCTACAAGACTTTAGCAGCATCATAAATATGAATATAACGGAGGGGTAGAGACATCTTCCGGGGGAGACTATGCTTAACCAGCCGTATGCGGCTAGTATTTTGTGGTGCTACTTACCGTTGAGGTTGAGTGGTGCGAACTGGACTATCTTCTTGGATGAAGGTCGATACAGCAAGGCAACCCCGGCCTTGGTATAAATCAACACCTTGTCACCGTTCTGGGCGTTTTTAAAAAAGGCTTGGGTTTTAAGCTTACTGGCGTCGCTAACAGTGGCTAGTGCAGGAGTTTCACCGGTTGGTAAGTCAACCGACTTGCTTACTTGAGTAATAATCTGTTGGGTTTCACTCTGACCGGCAGTTTTGGGATTAGATAACTTAGTGAGCTCATTTTTGGTATGGATATATCCGTACCCCAGCCCAACTACCACGGCTACTATCAATACCGCTATTGCCCATTTCCACCAGCGTCGCACAATACGCGGGAGCTTGCGCTTTGACTTCTTCTTAGGGGGTGGAGTTTCAGCTGGGCGTGGGTGGTGCTCAGCCGGCGGGACCGGAATATGCGAGTCATGCAATCTGTAATTTTCCCTTGGCGGCTCTCTGAATTCCATATTTAGCTTACCTTCTCCAGTTCTCTTATGCTTAGTTTAGCGATTTAAAGCCACGGAAACAAGCAGCAGATAAAAACTGTAGGCGATTCTAGTTGTTTGTATTATTTAAGAGGTAGGTATAGGTGTAGGTGTAGGTATTTCGTTTCTGGTGTAGCCGGCTATTATCCCGTTTACCAAATCTACCACTTCCTTGGGCTCGTGTTCGCTTTTGATAATATACCTGACAGCCCCTTTGACCATGGCCGCTTCGGCATCTTGTTGCCCTGCCAGATTAGTCAACATTACTACCGGTATGCCTCTAGTGGCAGGGTTTGATTTAAGCTCGTCCAGAACCTGGAGGCCATTCATTTTTGGCATCATAACGTCTAGAAGAATGATGGTTGGGTTGAAGCTTGCCACCTTAGCGAGACCTTCCTCGCCATCGCCAGCCATTTCGACCTCAAACTTTTCAAAACTGAAAATCTTCTGGTACATCCGGCTCATCAGTGGGTCGTCTTCAATTATCAAAACTTTAATCATATAAATCTAATCCTTGGTTACGCGCTTATGACTATACTCCTTATATTTGATTTAGCTTAATTTGGCGGTGAGATAACTCACCTAGCCCACTGAGTTCTTAGGTATATACTAATAAACCACGTATAGTGCTTATGGATACTCAACCTAATTTGAAAGTTTAGTAGTGATGAAATCGCAAGATTCAGACGCCCGGGCTTACATTTGTAGCCGGGGCTTTAATAATATAGAGACCTGTAAGATTGGTTCTCTTACCAATCTAGTTAAGGGTAGTTATAACAATAGTGATGCATCTCTAGCTGGGTATTTAAGCTAGCCATGAGAGTTTCACTGTCAGTTAAACTTAGTCTGGCGATTATTTTGCTGATAGCAATTAGCGGCACCGCAACCGGCTTTTTGGTTGATAGAAGTTCAAGCCAGGCCCTGCAAAAATCTATCAACTCTAAGCAGTTAGAGCTTTCCGAACAGGCTATGGATAAGACTGACCGTTTTTTGTACGAACGATTGGTTAGCGTGCAGTCTCTAGCGGCTCGCGAACAGATACAGGACTTTTTATCCCTACCGGCTCCACAACGAAATCCAGTAACTGCTACTTTTCTGGAAAAACAAATGGATGAATTTAAAAATTCCTCGGGTGCTTGGAGTGAGTTAACTCTTGTTGATACTTATGGTAACTTAGCCTTAAATACAAACCAGCAGAATCTTATAGCTGAGCTAACTAATCAGCCATCTGTGCTAAAGGTCTACGCCGCCGCGGCCGCCGGGCAGGAAGGATATTCCGATGCTCTTACAATACCCGGGCACCTGCCTGTTATGTTGTTTATGGTTCCGGTTCGCGACCAGCAAGTCAGTACGCAGCCTATAGTGGGTGTCTTGGTGGGTGAACTGTCGTGGCCGACCATCTTAGAAATTTTCCACGATTTAGGTGGTTCAACGGCTACTCTTATAAATAAACAGGGGGTTATACTCGGTAATAATGTAGACAAATCAGGCGAAGTTGCCAAGGCCAGCGATAAGCAAACCCTGCTACTGAGTGAGCAAAAGGTGCCAGATGGATCGATGGTTACTGGAGGTATATATAACGATAAGAAATTTAATGTAACCTCGTACGCAAAAGAGGCTGGTTTTTTAAATTATAAGGGGAATGGTTGGACTCTGGCTCTAGAAACTCCAAGAGGACTGGCCTTTAGGCCGGCTCATAACCTTACCAGAAGTCTGGTTATTATCTACATTTTAATTTTCTTAGTTTCTATAGTTTTGCTTTTGATAGTTCTTAGTAAGCTGATCTTGCAGCCGATCGCTAATTTGAGCGAAGTCATCAACCGCCTCAGTAGAGGAGATTTTAGTCTGCGTACGACCGTTAATTCTCGTGATGAGCTGGGCACCTTGGGAAGAGGTCTGAACAATATGGCTGATAAGATACAGATGGTAAACAAAAGCCTGAGGGAGAAAACCGGAGAAGCCCGTAACGAAATGCAAGTTCTGGAAACCATCCTAGACAGCTTGCCGGTGGGCGTAATGGTTGTCGAGGCGCCCGATGGTAAGCCAATTATGATGAATAAAGTAGGCGCCCAAATAATCGGTCGGGGCGCTATTGAAGGTGCTGATAAAGATCTTTACACCAAGATGTATGACATTCTCAAAGAAGATGGCAGTCCTTACCCTGACGACCAACTCCCCTTAACTACGACTTTACGTACTGGAGAGATTAGCTTTAACGATGATTTAATTTTCCGACGGCCTGACGGCACTCAAGTACCGGTTCGGGCTATGGACGCTCCGATAAGGGATGCTGGTGGCATGATAACAAAAGCAGTTTCGGTTTTTGAAGACATCAGTAAAGAACTTGAGCTGGAGCGTTCCCGTGAAGAGTTTTTCTCTATTGCTTCACACGAACTTCGGACACCGCTAACGGCTATCATGGGTAATTCTTCTATGATTGAGCGATACTACGGCGCCAGACTACCAGACAACGATGTACGTGAAATGGTTGGCGATATTCATGAATCCAGTTTACGTTTAATTAATATTGTTAATGACTTTTTAGACAGCTCCCGCCTTGAGCAAAAGCATATGAAATATGAAGTGATTAATTTTAACGTAGTCGATGTAGCAAAAAGCGTAGTCAAGGAGTATCAGGTAACTGGCTCCCGTAAAAAGATACATCTTGGAGTGCAAGAACCGGACTCGCCGTTGCCTATGGTAAGAGCCGATCAGAACCGAACCAAGCAGGTACTGATTAATCTAATAGGCAATTCTATGAAGTTTACCGAGAATGGAAGTATTACTGTTAGCTTCGAGCTAGAAAGCGGCTTTATCAAAATCCTAATTAAAGATACCGGCAGGGGTATGTCTGAAGAGGCTCAGAAGTTACTATTCCGCAAATTCGAGCAGACCGGCCCTACCGTGTTGACCCGCGACTCGGTGCGCGGCACCGGGCTGGGACTCTATATATCCAAGTTAATCACCGAGCAGATGGGCGGCAGCATCCACCTAGAATCATCGAGACCGAATGAGGGCACCACATTCTCATTCCAGTTACCAATAACTCCTCCGTCTTCAGACCCTTCGCCAGACAAGACAGCCTGAGGCTAGTCCAGTTGGCGAGCTAAGTATCGGGCTAACAGGTAGGCCGGGATAACCGCCAATACTAGTAAGATAACAGATACAAGAAAGGTCATTTCTATTGAATGGGCAGCCGTTTTAAGGAGCGATATTTGCGGTTGGCCGATAAAAAGCATGCCGACTACCGTGTTATCGGCATCTTTCAGGGGCGTATAGACAGCCAGGTATGGACGATTAAGGACGGTTAGTTCGCCTTTGAAGGTCTGCCCATGTTTTAAGACCTTGTCTGTTACATTTTTGTCGTTGATTTTTACGCCAATTAGCCGTGATTTGCCGTCAGGAGCTGTGGAGGTAGTTGCCGACAGTACATTACTGCTATAGATGGCACTGTCCAGACCGGTAGAGTTTTTTATGCCATCAACCAGGGAATTGTCGGCCACCAGGCTAACAGTTGCGGTGCCGATTACGGTGTTGTCAGCGGCCCGCACAGGCACAGTGGTCTTGATGTACATTAAAGGCGCCAGCACGCCCTCAGAAGTGGATATGCTTGACTCTGTATTACCTATTAGGGCCCGCCTGACTAGCGTGTCGCTGCTTAGCGAGTCTCCCCATTTTTGGGGATTTTGAGCTCGCAGCAGAACTTGCCCGGAACTGTCGGTAATGTCCAGGGTTGACTGTTTCTTAGCCGCCAGAAAGGTGCTGGTAAGTTTAACCAGTGAGTCGTGATCTTTGACTGAGACAGCGTTGATTATTAGCGGATTTTGGGCCGTAAGCTCGGCATTAGCCTCTGTTTGGGCCTTTTTACTATCCAGGGCGTAACTCAGGACATTGGAAGCCGTTTGCAGATTGTCTAAGGTGCTGTTTTGAATATTTCTCATTAGTAGCGAGGTAAAAGTCAGTGTTGTTATCAAAAAGATAATAAGTATGGCGGCCGTAAAAATCATAAACAGCTGGGAGATGAAGCGCTGCGTTAGGTAGCGCCATACCCAGCGACCCAAAACCATTGAACCTGCTAGCAGGAAAATGTAGCTGACAATCCATAGCGGTCCGAAAGATTTTACCAAGTTATAGACCGAGGGGTTGGTGGTGTCTCGAGCCAGACCGGCCAGCGATGTTAACTCAAAGCCAAAGAATAAAATAAAGGCCAGGGCAACCGGCTTTAGGTGCCTTTCCAGGCCAATGGTAGCCCGACGCCAATAAAGCACAGCAATAGCCAGCGCCGCCAGCGGAAGGGCATATACGAAGCCCAGGAGGTTACCGGTAGCCAGTGCTGGTGCCGCTGAGGTTTGGGTTCCGCGACCGGCCAGTTCGGCTTCCAGGTCCCCTACCCTTGGTACTGTCTGCATGGGGTCAGTGACCTGCCCGGCTATAATCAAGAAGAAGCCAATTAGTCTCAATATTTCGTTGATGGCGCTGGTGGTGTTGCCAAACAGTGATTGGCCAAGTACGGATTGGTCTATAACGGTGGCTTGGACCACAAAAGATAATGACACTAGCAGGAAGCCGGCCCATTTCAGTAGGACTTTGTTCTTTTTATGAGTTTCGCCTAGCCAGGCATCAAAATATAGCCAAAAAACAGCAAAGAATACCAGCGCCGCAAATAGACTAACGGCAAAATGCAGATTTTGACCTAAAAACTGTAGCGGCAGCATCCCACCTACTCTATCTAGATTAGAAAACTTGACTACCCAAATAGTACCATAAGCGTTTTTTAGGAGTTTCCTTTTTTATCGGTTCCGATTTGAGGTAAAGAGCATATCTTCCAAGAGAGACTAGGCGGCAGTAGAATCCTGCACACCAGAATTTGCCGAGCTAGCCTAGGTTCTAGATACCATTGCCGGTCATGCCTGCAGTGCTACTTACCCCATTACCAGGGGCAGTTAGCAATAAAGGTTCCGCCTGAGCCTATCTGATAGTTCTTTACAGAACCGCAGTTTAGAGTGAGGCCGTTGGTGGTGCTGTGAGAAGCGCCGACAGCAGGTGTTAGCACGGCAAGTGTAGCTAGAGTAGCCACTATTAGTGAAAGTCTATTTAATAATTTCATTCGATTCTCCCGCTTATTTACTGTTAAATCCCAATATAGGGCTTGTTATTTGATAATGCAACCATTTGCACGCTACATAAGTTTATTGCTCGAAAACAAACCTGCGAAGAGATGCTGCCTAAGCTGCGAGTCAGGCGGCCTTAGCCGCCAACGTGATCCGGTTTTGAAGTGAGTTTCTCCCAGCTAATTACCAAAGTGCACGCCACCCTTAATATTAACGTTGCCTTGGATGTGGGTTTCTGTGGGGGCTGTGGTGAAGGTAGCTATAGATGATGCACTGCTCCAGGTATTACTACCGCCGGGATCTATAGCGTAGGCTCGCCACCAGAACTGGGTGTTCTTAGTTAGGTATGGGGCCTGGTAGTTGTGGGTAGCTATCTGAGATAGGATGGGACTGCCGCTATAGGCTGTGCCGGCTTGCTGGTCCTGGCCCGCCCAGCCAGTTTGGGATGGAATACAGGTGCCCGGCACTCCGGTACCGCTATTTGTTTGGCAGATACTTCGGATTATGGAGCTACAGTTGCTTATTGAGCAAACATCTATCCAATACTCCAGGTAGTCGCCGTTAATCTCGGTGGAGCGCAGCTGAAAAGTAGTAAAGACAGTGCTACCGTTAGAACTGTTGATTGGATATAGCAGCGTTGGGGGGGCCGGCGGAGAATCTCCGGTGGTAAAGGTTCTGATTCCAGAAACTGTGCTAAAAGCGTTGCTACCACCAGGGTCTATAGCATAGCCACGCCACCAATATTGGGTGTTTTTGTTCAGCGCGCCTGTATAGTTATACGTTGCCATAGTGGATGAGCCCAGCGTTGATGAGCCGGTGTAAGCCGTGCTGCCTTGCTGGTCTTGCCCGGTCCAGCCAGCTTGGCTGGAAGTTTGGTCGATTGTGGTCACGATACTGGAGCAGTTACTGGTAGAACAGAGGTCGATTTTATAGCGCAGATAGTCATTGTCCGCATCGGTAGTGCTTAGTTGGAATTGTAAATTAGTCACTCCGGTAGCCCCGTTGGAAGGAGCGGATAGTGTTGGAGCGGCCGGCACTACGTTATAGGTAACAGTAAAGTCTGTTATTTGTGAGCGGGTACCACAGGTAGCGTCATTCATTTTAAACTGGACCCAAAGGTACCGGCCGGTTTGGTTAATGGAGTAAGTAGTGGCCGGAAGACCATAGGTGATAGTGGTGATAGAGCCATATACTCCCGAGCTATCGCCCACCCTGTAGCTAATGCTCATCCCGCAGACTGCCTTACCGTTAAAAGCTATGTTTGTTATTGCAGCAGAGCTGCCCAGGTCTATGACCTTCTCGTACGTACCGGCCTGTTCGGGACTGTTCATAGAGGTGAACTGAACGCCGTTGCAGTAGAGAAAGCCGCTCGCACAGTCGTTGGCACTAGTAGAACCGAGGCCACCAAGTACATATAGGTAGCCGTTGTAGGCGACGGTGGTGTGGCCGAATCGGGCGCTAGCGAAGCCAGTCGAAAAAGTTGTACCATCATCAGTACCGGCGTGGGTGTAATGCCAGGCGCCAATGGTGCCGTTACTATTGATGGGAGCAAATTGGACGCCGTTGCAGTAGTTAGAAGTGGCAGTACAGTCATTAGCAGAACTACCCGAGATGCCCCCCATTACATATAGGTAGCCGTTGTAGGCGACGGTGGTGTGGCCGTATCGAGGTTGAGTAAAGCCAGCTACGAAAGTGGTGTTATCGTCGGTTGAAGCGTGGGTGTAATGCCAGGCGCCAATGGTGCCGTTACTATTGATGGGAGCAAATTGGACGCCGTTGCAGGCGTTGCTAGCACAATCATTAGCACTACCGGTCATGTGGCCGCCAATCACATATAGGTAGCCGTTGTAGGCGACGGTGGTGTGGTCGGCTCTCACTTGAGTAAAGCCAGCAGAAAAAGTTGTACCATCATCAGTACCGGCGTGGGTGTAATGCCAGGCGCCGACAGTACCGTCGGCGTTGATGGGGGCGTATTGGACGCCGTTGCAGTAAAAGATGATGCTGCCACTGCAGTCGCTACCAGCACCAATGCTTTGAGAACCACCAATAACATATAGATAGCCGTTGTAGGCAACGGTGGTGTGGCTGGCCCTAGCGGTGGTGAAGCCAGCAGAGAACGTAGTGCCGTCATCAGTACCGGCGTGGGTGTAATGCCAGGCGCCGACAGTACCGTCGGCGTTGA
>CAZVAN010000014.1:23265-26181 GCA_964625245.1 uncultured Candidatus Saccharibacteria bacterium
TGGGGGCGTATTGGACGCCGTTGCACCAGAAGGTACTGCTGCCCGTAGTGCAATCGTTGACACTATTGCCAATATCACCACCGAGTACGTATAAGTAGCCATTGTATGCTACGGTAGCCTGGTTCTCTCGGGCAGTAGTGAAGCCAGCAGAGAATGTGGCACCATTATTGGTTGAGTTGCTGGTGTAATTCCAGGTGCCATCAGTCCCAAAAGTTGGCGTGCCGGCAGTTATTTGGGAGTACTGGACATCGTCGCAGAAATTCCCGGTAGTGCCGTTACAGGCGGGGTCGTTAACATCTTCTCCACCGACAATATAAAGATAGCCATTATAGATAGCGCCCCCCAATCTGAAACGGCCGCTTGTGAAGCGGTTGGTGTTGGTGGTGAAGGTACCAATGGAGCCGTTGGCGTTTATGGAAGCGTACTGGACATCGGTACAATAAAGCCCGCTCGTCCCGCCATTACATGGACTGGTGTTTGAGGAACCGCCAGCCACGTATAAATATCCGGCACTAATAGCTACCGCCATTCCTTGTCGGCCCCCGCCTACAAAACGGTTGGCGTTGGTAGTGAAGGCACCAACGGAGCCATCGGCATTTATGGAAGCGTACTGGACGTCACTGCAGGCGGTGTCGGCGGCCCCGTTACAAGTAGCGTCAACAGTATCTAGCCCGCCAATTATATATAAGCGGCCATTATAAGCCGCGGCGGAGGGCGCTTCACGAGCACCAGTGAAGTGGGTAGCATTAGTAGCGAAAGCGCCTATAGAACCGTTGGCGTTTATGGGGGCATATTGGACGTCATAACAATCATTGTTCGAACCTGTATTAAAGCAGCTGGAATTAGTAGAGCTTGCGAGACCGCCAACAACGTATAAGTAACCGTTGTAGACAGCCACACCCAGTTCGGATCGTGGACTAACTAAAGTATTGGCACTAGTGACAAAAGTGCCAAGCGTGCCCGGAGTGGCTCCGCAGCCGCCTACCCCGCTGTTGCTGCCGGTGCAAATCAGGGCGTATTGAACATCGTTGCACATAGACCCAGCCGGTGAACTACCGCAATTGCCGGCACTATCAAAGCCGCCAATAACATATAGATAGCCGTTATAGGCAACCGCGCCAAGATGCTGACGAGCGTTGGTAAAGCTATGGGTCTTAGTAAAGGTGCCCAGGCTGCCGCCGACCCCAATAAGCGCGTACTGAACATCAGCGCAACTGGAATTGCCACAAGTGGCGTCTGTAGCCCCAAAGCCGCCAACATTATAAACGTAACCATTATAGGCAACTGCCGCATTACCAAAGCGCGTACTGGTAAGACGGTTGGTATTGGTGGTAAAGGCACCACTGCTTCCAAGGCTAATATTGCCTCTATCTATCTCATCAGCCGTAGAATAGTCTATGTTGCCAGTGTCATAATAACCAACCCCAAACTGAGCAGTAGTAGTTGTTACTACCGTTGGATCTATTGATAGGGGGTAGCTTTTGTTCTGTAGGTTAGTGGCAATTAGGGTTAGCAGATTGTCTCTGAGGGTGAACTTGACGTCCACAGCGTTCAATTTACCGTTAACGTCTTTTATGTATGGCTTAGGGATTAAATACTGAAGGCTGTCTTTGGCGCCGTTTTTTCTGGCATTGTCTATTAACGCTTGGCTTTTGGCGTCACCAATTTGCAAGTTACTGCCAGATAGTAATGGATCAGCAGAGTATATGCCGACGGAACCATCTGGCATGAGCTTGGCCGCCAGTTGGCTGCCCAGTTCTAGTTTCCAGGAATAGGTCAGTGTGTCACCTGGAGCCTGGGTTAATATAATGTCTTCTTTAATACCATTACGCTTTAGGGTATAGATACTCTTACCGCCTGGAGAGGGGTAGATATAACGACCATCTACGTACTTGCCGCTGCCAAGCGAGTCTTGGGGGATAAGTTTAAACGGCAGGTCGCTTGCGCTATCGCTAAATTCAATGCCACTACTGGCTTTAGAAGCCAGAGTGACTCTGTAGGCCTCTTTCCCAGTAGAGTCCGTGGCTGAGGCTACCGTTATTTTTTGAGAGCCCTTGCCACTACTGTCTGCTTGATTATAAGACAGGTTACCCTTGTTGAGCTTGACGCTGGAGGGCTCAATAGAGGAGGCAGACAAGAGTTTGAGCTCGGCTGGCGAAAGTTTATAATCCTGACGGTGTGAATAGATATTAAGACCAGTCAGAGCGCAAGCTAAAACCACCAAGCTCAAGACTACCAAGGGCTTGTGTTTTAGCCAAAAAGCCTTACGGCTAAATCTTTTTAGGCGCTTAGGATTAATCCCCAACCAAAATCTAGACACTGCAGTCATTTTACAGCTTCCTTAAGCATTTTGGCTGTGATTGAGCTTGGTTTACAGATTTGCCAGTCCATCAAGTATCTCTTGCTTGGAAAGCACGCCGGTGACAACTTTTTTGATGATGCCCTTACGGTCAACAAAGTAGTGAGTTGGCAAGCTGGTAAAATTAAGGCTCTTGGTGAGTGTACTATCGGGGTCAACCAGCCAATTAAGCTTGTAGCCGGAAATATCGGTATAGACACGCACCCGGGCAGCGTCTTCCTGCGAGGCTATGGGCTCTACGTTAATGTCTGTATTGATTTGCAGGTCGCTAAGGGCTTTTAGTTGCTCACTGGTTTGCGGCGCCCAGGTAGCCATGACGCTCAAAACCGTGGGTTTACCCAAAAAGTCTAGTGAATTTACTTGTTTACCGGTAGTGTTGCTTAGGCTGAAGCTGGGCATAGCCTGCCCTACCTGACTATCTTGTTTGGCATTAGCCAAGGGTTGGTTAAGGTTTAAGTCTATTTTTTGAACCGAAAAGTCCGGCCAGTGCAAGCTAACAGGTCCAAGCCGCAATTCCTTGCCAGGTTTAAGGTTGAGAGTTGTTGAAATTGGCGTGG
>CAZVAN010000015.1:0-25766 GCA_964625245.1 uncultured Candidatus Saccharibacteria bacterium
TTCAGGCTGGCTGAGTTTATGCAAAAACGCTGGCCGGTAGGCTGATCATGGGCGTCGTTAAAGACATGGCCTAGGTGACTGCCGCAGACAGCGCACAACACTTCAATCCGCCGCATGCCACCGCTATTGTCTTCCACTAACTTAACAGAGCCGGTGCTGGCCACATCGTAAAAACTTGGCCAGCCAGAGCCGCTATCAAACTTGGTATCACTTGAGAATAACTCGTTCCCACAGACCGGGCAGACGTAACTGCCCTTCTCTTTGTTGTTTAATAGCTTCCCTGTAAATGGCGCTTCCGTGCCAGCTTCACGAAGTGTATGATATTCCTCCGGAGTTAGCTTCTTTTTTAACTCTTCATCTGTAAATTGCTTAGTCATGCTAATTTTATTATACGTGCTCGGGCGCTGCGATATTCAAAAGGCTCAGACCACCTTTTAGCACGTCCGCATATGATTTTACTAGTCCCAAGCGGGTAGTTTCACGAGGGTCACCAATTACCCGATTGTGCTCATAGAAGCGATTAAAGGTTTGAGCCAGTTCGTATAGATAGGTTGCTACGTGGTGCGGCATTAGTTCGTCTGTGGCTTTAGCAACCACCTCTGGGTACTCACTGATTTTTCTAGCCAAACTTTTTTCGCTCTCGTCTAAATCTGCTGTTTTAGCTTCCTTATCCCCGGATTTTTGCAAAATACTACTAGCCCGGGCATGGGCGTACTGGAGATACGGGCCGCTATTACCTTCCAAGCTGACCGACTCTGACACGTCATAGACTATATCGCTACCCAATCGATGCTTCAACAAACCATATTTTATGGCGGCCAAGTAGGCAGCGGATGTGGAGTCGGGATATAGTTTTTTAGTTTCACCCTGCACGTCGCTAAGCAAATCATCAGCGCTGTAAATTTCGCCTGTTCGGCTGCTCATCTTTCCGGTGGAGAGGCTCAAGAAACCATGAGATAAATGAGTAGTTTTGTCAGCAAGACCCTTGTCAAATTCGGCCAGGGCTGCCAGCATTACTTTGAAATATTCACTCTGTTCATTAGCTGTGATGATTATTGAGCGAGCCGCCGCCGGATAATCCCTGTTTTTTATCTCAGCCAGGCCCAAATCTTTGGCTTCATAGGTCGGCAGGCCCTTTGAAGTAATGAAGACGCGGGTGTGCAAGCCAACTTTCTCTCCGTCATAGATTATGGCTCCATCGCTTTCCTTAAAAACAGTGCCGGTGTGTTTACGGACAAACTCAATGCCAATGGCAGCCGACTCACTTTCCAAGTAGCGGCGGTCATTTCTGATTTCGAGCTGCTTGAGTGTTTTATCAAAATATTCAAAGCTGGTTTTCTTACCTAGTTCGTATAATTCATTAATTTTCTCGTCGTCTTTTTTATAAATATGCTCATTAATAGCCTGAATTTCCTCAGCGGCTTCTTTGTTATCTTCGTAAGCGTGCGATCCGGCAGCATAGTATATGCCAAGCTCCTGCCCTTCGGGCTGGTGCTGCATACCCCATATGGCTTTAGCAACCTGTAAGCCGACGTCGCCGTGATAACTCAGGCGGCGAACTGTTGCGCCGTTAGCCTCAAAAAGTCTCGAGATGCTGTCGCCAACAATGTAGCTATAAAGGTGCCCAATGTGCATTTCCTTGAAGGGGTTGGGGTCCCCAAATTCAACCAAAATTTCCTGGCCGGCTAGCTGTTTCGGTAGGTTGGTTGCATCGTTTGCCATATTCCAAATGTCGTTAGTTTTTAGGGTTACGTTTAAGAATCCTGGACCGGCAACTTCTACTTTTTCGTAATACTCCGCCCCATCAAGTTTGGTTTTGAGAGCTTCAGCAATTTCGCGGGGAGCTTTGGCTAACTTGGGGGCCAGTTGCATGGCCACGTTACTGGCAAAGTCACCAAATTGCTCCTCTGGCCTGCTCAGTTCGGGCTCAATATCAACAGAAAAAAGTTCTTTAACTGCCTTTTTAATTGTTTTACTAACCTCATTCATTACTTCATATCATAACAGTAACAGAGGTTAAGGATAAAACATATTTACATATTTAAATGTATGAGTTAGTATAAAATGGTCTTATGCATAACGACAATACAGTGACAGTCCTAAAGGCCCTGGCCGACCCTACCCGCTTAAAACTGGTACGTGAACTAGCTGACTCGCCTGCTAAACAGGAAAGTTGCGGCAAGCTGAGCGCCGATGCCTGCTTAAGCCAACCGGCTATGAGTCACCACTTCGCCAAACTTGTTGGCGCCGGTGTAATACTGGAGCACAAAGAGGGCAAACAAAAGAGTTATAAACTCAACAGACAGCTCTTAGCCCAGTGCGGTATAGTGCCCGAACGGCTGTAGACTCTAAAAACAATTTAAGTACGAAATCTTAGGAGGAAATGTTTATGAAATTACTAGTTATTGTTGGCAGTACGCGCCCGGGGCGTGTGAGTGACCGGTTAGCCAAGTGGGTCGCTGCTGAAGCCAAAAGTATAGAAGGAGCCGAAGTAGAGTTAGTTGACTTGGTTGACTACCCCCTGCCCCTGTTTGATGAACCCATTTCGCCGCAGTATAATCCAGACCGCAAACCTAGCGCGCCGGTTAAGAAGTGGCTGGATAAAGCAGCCGAGGGTGACGCGTTTGTTCTAGTAACCCCCGAGTATAACCGTAGTTATTCTGCTGTATTAAAAAATGCTCTGGACTACATCGATTTTCAGTTTGCCAAGAAGCCCGTAGCCCTTGTTGCACATGGAAGCAACGGTGGAGCCCAAGCGGTCAGCCACTTGAGAGGCGTACTGCCGGGGCTAAAGTCAGTTACCACTCCTACCGCTACATATCTTAGTGATCGAGTGGCAGAAGTAATTGACGAGCAAGGCAATATGAAAGAGGATGTACAGTCACGGCCTTACGGACCAGGTTCGGCTATCAAGGCAACCCTAGATGAGCTGAAATGGTACAGCGACGCCATGGGGCAAGCTCGTGCCAAAGATAGTAAATAGATTTCATCACAAATAGACGCCCACTTGCTGGGCGCCTATTTATTTGTCGGAGTAAAAAGTCATCCAGTTGGGACTGGTAATCAGATTTTCAAGCCGGTAGCGCAAATCGGCTAGAGTTTTATCCAGAGCCTCTTGCCGCATGCCAAGAACGCCTAGAGCCACAAACGGTTCATGCACGTTCAAGCCGCAAAATGCCAGTGTACCGTGGTTAATGGGGTGCAAAACTTCGTTGATGGAGGCCTTATGTCGGCCCTCTTTTGTGTAATACTCACCGGGACCACCAGCCGCGGCAATTAACATGGCTTGTTTGCCGCGCAGCAAACCATTTTCATAAATTTTGCCGCCATCCCAGGCTACGCCCATAGCCAAAACCCTGTCAAACCAACCTTTTAAAATGGCCGGCACGCTAAACCACCAGATAGGTGTCAGAAAGAGAATAATGTCGGCCTGGTGGATTTTTTCGATTTCGCCAGTAATATCTGGTGAGAAAGCCATATCCAGATTGGCGGCGTGTTTTTGCTCAAACATATAGTTGAAGTGCTTACCGGAGGTTGTCACGAAGTCCCATTTTTGAGCCACGGCGCTAAAACCCTGGGCGTATAAATCACTGACTACTACGTTATGGCCTTGCCTGGTTAGCAAGTCCAGAGCCACGTTCTTCATAGCCGCTGTAAAGCTAGTCGGTTCTTGATGGGTATAGACAATTAATATATTCATCTGGTTACATTCTAACGTAAGCGCGATAGTTCTTTAAAAAATCAGCTGCCTGAAGACACTCGAATCAGGAAGAGTATAAGATCAAAAATCCCTGGTATAACAAAAAATATGAGTATCAAAAGAATGATTATTCTGCGGTTACGATTCCAATAAGAACCTTGTTTGGCTGTAGCTGAAGGGTCTTGGGCTATCTTATCGGCATATCCTTTATTGGCGTAATTTATTACCGCCCAAACGATTAACGTAGGAGCCAATGTTCCGGCTAACCATATTTCACCGAAGCCTGATGAAAGTCCGGGCAAAGCAATTATCAACTCAAGTATGATAACAACTATAAAAACCCTGGAAGTTCTCCTGAGATTCATGGGTAAATAATAGCATAGAGAAAATTTGTGACGTTGCCTCCAAATTTTCCCTTGGCTGGGAGTCTAAGCGGGAAGACCTGAACTTAGTGGTCTTACGGCTTGATCTTGAAGTTTAAATATCATCTGGCTGATTTTCCAAGTACCATTAGTGGTTTTGATTAAAATGTATTCAACAGTTCCTTTAACTGTCCAGGCATAGCGCTCGCCGCGGTCAGCTACGTAGTGGACATTTTCAACTGAAGTAGTCACTTTAGCTCGACGTGAACTGACCATTCGAACCCCAAGCCGGCGGATGAAGTGCCGGGTAGCATAAAAATAGCTGCCGATTTCCCGACGCCAACCATCAATTAGCCTCTGCTTGGTAATCACGGCCGGGGTTTCACCGCTCAGAGCTTTGTTATCAATAAATGGATTCTTGACGAAATAGCCTTCCAGGCGCTCCCACTGTTTCATATCTTGGAGCATGGCCACACTAGTTACGATATCTTTGATTTGTTCTTTATCAGTCATGGGTATTTCCCCTTTCCGGGTATTTTTATGTTGTATTTCGATTGTAAATCCTCAACCTGAGGATAAGCTAAGAACATTTGACTTTGCGGTAAGATTTTTAACTTTTGATGCTAAAAACCCACGGTTCAATTTTAACATGGGCATTGTTATCACTTACGGACACCAATAATCCATGTTTTCTCTGTTAAAATATGACAGTTGCGGAAGGGTCGCATAGTTGGTCTAGTGCGCCATCTTGGAAAGGTGGTATGGGGGCAACCCCATCGAGGGTTCGAATCCCTCCCCTTCCGCCAACTTAGCTATTCGTAATCTTTATCTTTAGAGTCTCTCTCCTCGGGTAGAGGAGATTCAATAGGATGATAGCCAAAAGCCGCGCCGCCCCCCAAAGTCATCATGCCAATCGTAGCAGCCGCCACCAAGCCGATTTTACCCGACAAGGCATCCCTGTCAGTCTCCTCTGTCTCTAGCTCTTTGGCTAAAATCGCTAGGATTAATTGTTTATGGGTCTCGTTGCTATTGGAGTCTTTCTCAAGCTGCTCAAGCAACCCTCCGTCAGATAATATTTCTCTAAAATGACGTTTTACCAACTCGGCGACATCTCTCACATCGCGGTGCGCGGCTTGTCTTTCAATAGCCTCTTCAAGCTCATCAATGATTTTTTCTAGCTCCACATGCCCCTGAGCCCTATGTACCTTATCGATAAAATAATCGTGGTGGGGGCGTGATACATAGTCACTCAAGAACCCTACAAACCGTTCTGTGGCCGTGGAGTCACCTAGCATGGCCGATTCCTGTTCTTCAAGTTCTTTATTATGGCGTAGCATCTGAGCTCTTCTTCGCTTTCTATCAAGATATGTGAAAGTTCCAAGTGCCGCACCTAGGGCATCAGCTGCAGCTCCAACACTTTCAGCATAGATTCTAGCCGCCTCAGGGAATATACCGACATGAGCTCCCAAAACAGCTGTGCTACCTAGCGCCAGAGTTAAGGCTAGCCGAGCACGCGGCCTGGTCTCGATGAATTTTCGAATTCGGTTCCCTAATTTATCATCATCAAGCTCACCGCAAACCGCATCTCTTTTATTCGTGTCATGGATGAGCGTAGAGCTAATTATCTCAAGAAGGTGCTCACCCATAGTGCGAGTTTCAACTCCTGTGTCACCCGACGATACAGCATAGTTGCATCTGTGAAAAATCAGAGAGTGGAGCGCTTTTTCGTAGGTTTCCCTTCTAGCTTTGAGCTCTTCTTCTGAAACATCCTCTATCTTTAAATCACCTATTAGGTAATTGAAGCGGCATTCATCGAGAGCCTTAATAATTTTTGCTTCTTCATCTAGAAACTGAGCTTCTTGAGGCGTTAAGTGAATCTCTTCTTCCGGTGCCCCCTGGGAGTCGGCTTCACTTACAGGAGGTGCCACGGCTGGCAAGCCGCTGCTTGTGTTTTCTAAAGACAGCAAATCGTTTTGTTCGATGTCCATTAACTGATACCTTCTTTTAGGATTTCCCCCAGTTTGGACGGATCGCTTTTAGCCGCCTCGGCCTTTTCTAGGACTTTGGCGCGAGCCTCATTTATAGCTTCGTGCTGCAGTTCATCATAATTAGGGAAGTGGTCTCGCATGATTGCAATCATCCCTTCTAGATCGTTGCTCTCAAGCCTGTGATCCAGCTCTGCTCTTTCGTCTGGCGGGATGGAGTCGGATAGCCGGATGATTAGAAGCTTCAGAGCTGCCCTACTCAAGCCAGCTTCAATAATTCTTTCTTCCGTAGGGGTGGCTCCTTCGACTCCCAGCGAACTGCTGATTGAGCCTTGTGGTTCTGCTTCTGACGGTGTCATCTTGGTAATTTTCCCAATTTCATAATATCAGGATAGCAAAATACGTAAGTTGTAGCCTATTTCGCAACCTTTATTGCTTGTCTTGAAATTGATTTAGAGCGTAAACTTACTTTAAGGAGAAATTCTTCGGTTGCACGTCAGCCACCGGGAGGGAAAACGGTGGACCGTTCATTAACGTACTTAAAATACTTATATGGCATTAATAGAGCTAAAAGAATTATCAAAAATATATGGCTTCGGTGAAGCTACAACTCTCGCGCTGGACGAGATAGATTTATCTGTTGAAAAGGGCGAATTTGTAGCTGTTATGGGCCCGTCTGGTTGCGGCAAAACAACGCTTATGAATATCATTGGCCTGCTAGACCGCCCGACTAACGGCAGTTATATGCTGGATAACCGCCACGTTTCCCGCCTGCGACCTAATCAGCAAGCTAAGCAGCGCCGCGACCGTATTGGCTTTGTGTTCCAAAACTACAACTTGCTACCTAGGCTAAACGTCATAGATAATGTTTCTCTACCCCTGGCCTACCGTGGCATGACGCCGGTGCGTAGAGCCAAACGGGCCAGCGATATTTTGGAGCTGGTTGGTCTTCGAGACCGGGAATATTTTTATCCACGCCAACTTTCCGGTGGCCAAGCTCAGCGGGTAGCCATTGCTCGCGCCCTGATAAATAGCCCCAGCATCATCATCGCCGACGAGCCAACCGGAAACCTGGATAGCACCGACAGTTTGGTGGTTATGGAGCTACTGGCCGAAATTCACCGGCAGGGCAACACCGTGCTTTTAGTGACTCATAACCCCGAGCTTACCCGTCACGCCAACCGCGTGCTATATATGCACGACGGAATGATTATTGGCGATGAAAAGACCGAAATTGGCAGCTTAGCGCGCGGTGTCCGCCGCCGGTACTACCAGAGATCCAAGACCACCGATAAAGACATAGCTGCTGGTGTTTCAGCGCTTATGAAGAAGATCCCAGGCAAGGAAATTACTAGCCGGGTTACCAGGAGCAAGACCAGCAAGCGTAAAAACGCCAGACGCAGAAAGACAGTGAAGCCTTAGCTATGTGGAATGGAAATTTAAAAACCGCTATTTCTAGTCTGCGCCGCAGTAAAGTGCGGACTATCTTCACTATGATGGGCATCATTATAGGTATTAGTTCGGTGGTTACCGTCGTAAGCTTAGGTGAAGGACTTAAACATCAAATTACTGGTCAGCTCAAAGATCTTGGTCCCGGTGTTGTTTCTGTTCGGCCCGGCAAAATTGTCAGCAACTCCAATAACCTTAATCTCTTAGCACTCTTTAACACTAGTACCCTAACACCGGCCGACGTTAAAATTATTGGCCAGCTACCGCCGGTACAAGCCTCGGTGCCGATTGATTTTGTAACCAGCTCAGCGTCAAGTGAAGGCGGCGAACTTGATAACGTTTTTGTGGCCGGAACTACTCCACAGCTTGCCGAACTACTCCACCAGCAAGTAAATTTTGGAGAATTTATTACAGCCGATAATCAGGATCAGAACATCGCCGTAATTGGTGCCGATATCGCCCAAAAAATGTTTCATGAGGTCAACCCCGTTGGCTCAACCATTCAAATAGGCGGCCAGGATTTTATAATTCACGGTATCTTTAAACGCTCGCCTAATAGTTTTTTGTCGGCCACCCAATCGGACTTCAACTCTTCTATCTTCATCCCCTTCCAGCCGGCCCTAGATTTGGCCAAGGGACGGGCTAACATTATGCAGATTTTGGTGAAGAGTAAGGACTCAAACCTGGTTCAGCCGACCATAGACGCCGTGAACGCTTACCTGCTTAAAGCCCACGGCCAGCAGGATTTTACGGTGTTAACACAGAAAGATTTGCTTAATCTGGCTGGTAACCTGGTTGATACAGCTACTGGGTTCATTGGTGCTATAGCCGGAATATCGCTGCTGGTTGGCGGCATCGGCATCATGGACATCATGCTGGTTAGCGTCAGTGAGCGAATGCGCGAAATTGGCATTAGAAAAGCCATTGGAGCCACCAACCAGCAGATTCTAATGCAGTTTTTAACCGAGGGTTTAGCCTTAACTATCGGCGGCGGTATAATCGGTATTACTCTGTCGCTACTGATAAACCAGTTACTGCGACTTTATACTTCCTGGAAGCCAATAATCAGCGTACCGGTACTGATTTTGGCTGTTGTAGTATCGGTTATTGTTGGCCTAATCTTCAGTATCGCTCCGGCTCTCAAAGCCGCTCGCAAAGACCCTATCACCGCCCTAAGAGGAGACTAAGACCTAGCCAAGTTCTTTTTTGAATTTCTCGACCAGTTCAACAGGTGCTGGATTGACATTGTTGAGTAGTGCCAGATAAATGGTAACGAAATCGCCGTAAGCCACCGCCCAAACCAACTGTTCAAGCAAAGTCTCACCTTCTATGTTTACAATATGTGGCGCCGGACGCAAGCCGGAGAGTAGCCGCTCGCCTATTTCAAATCTCTCTTGAACCCGGCGATGTTCCAGATTGCTTCGCAGTTCAATAACACCGTAGGGCTTATCAATTGGGTGGCTACTCCAGCCAATCATCTCGTTATGGTTAAACTCTGGGAGCTCACCCCACCAGGCAACATTCTTAGCATTCTCGTTAAAACCAATTTTCCACTTATAGGCAACCGGTGCCATTAGCGGACCGCCATAAATAACCGGCGATTTGCCAGCTAATTCCTCTGCTAGCTTCTTAGCCGGGTTTTGGCTGGTCGGTACTGTAGCTGCCCACTTGCTGACTTCAGATTTCAAAAAATTAGCAGCCCGAGTCAACTGAGATGAGGTAGACGTTTCATTCAGCAAACCGGCGTCTTCCAAAAGGGTTAGAAGAGCAACCAGATTGGAGAATACCGCGTATCGGGGCTGCTCGGCTTTAGGAATTTTAATAAAGGGGTAGTGCTTAGTGAGTGCAATTTGCTCAAGTTTGCCGCCACTGGCAATTACGGCAATTACGGCTCTTTTTTCTTCAGCTTCGGCCAGTGCCGATAATGCTTCTTCGGTGTTACCGGAGTAACTGCAAGCAATAAAGAGGGTGTTTTCGGAAACGTAGCTTGGCGCATGGTATTGGCGCGAAATTTCAAAAGGCAGTTTGTAGCCTGGCCAGCTGCGGGAGATTAGGGCCGCTAGCGCCGAACCACCCATGCCAGCGTAGACCACATTGTGAATATCGCCAGATATCTTGGGCACTTCAAATTTCTGCAGCAGTTGCGCGGCTTGTCGCTCAGCAATGCCCAGAGCATCGGAACCGTCCCGCTGGTGGATGTACTTTAGGTCGTCAAGCATAAGCCCCTTTAACACCTCCTGTTATTTAGTTATAATTGTAAATGATTGAAACTTATAAACCTACGAATTAGGGGGTGGAATGTTCGACAATAGTAGTAATAACCAACCGGGGTCTCAATTTCAGCAGTCACCCACGTCCCTGCCCTTGCCGCCGGCGCAACCTCCGTACCCATTAACCCCTGCCCCAGTTTATGCAACCCCCACGGTTCCCACGCCGCAGTTTGCAGCTCCAATGCCTGCCGTTCCACTGGCTGACCCGCCTTCGGGTGATGATGCACTAATGGCTATTAAGCAGCATGCTCTGGCTAACCTGACACCGTTGGTCGGCCAAATAGATCAGTCGCCTGAGGAAAAGTTTAAGACTACTATGATGCTCATTCAGGCCTCGGATAACGCCAGTTTAATTAAAGAGGCCTACGCCGCAGCCAATCAGATAACCGATGATAAAGCCCGAGCTCAAGCCCTAATAGATGTTATTAACGAAATAAATTATTTTACTCAGAAGCAAGATCAAAAATAGTTAGGTCTGTTTTCGCAAGCTGATAATGTAATGCAAGCTGGCAGCTGCGAAGCTAGCAACCGCAAATATGGCTACTACGTCGCCAGGACCACTGTTAGCAAGTTGTTTGTTTGCGCTCGATGTTGAAGAATTAGAGCTAGAGTTAGTACCGGAGTCAAACGACGGCCTGGGCAAATTTTTAGTTTGAGCTGGCGCCGGTGTAACGATGTGGTGTAATTTGTGGTAAACGAAACGGCCGGTTAGAACTACCAGAAAAGCAAAGGCTAGGGCAGCAATCGCTAAAGCTAGCAGCATTGGCCAGCTGCGGCGCACATTCGTCTCCTGTTCGCTGTCAATCGGATACTGTTTCTCTGAGTCTTGGTCAATTGTATCCACTGCGCTCCTCCTTCTTACTTAATTATATTCCTGGCGTTAAATGAAAAGCTCCAAAGGTATACTATCCCTCCGGAGCTTTCCTTTTTTGGTACCGAAATTTTTCTTTGTCTTCATTCTACTACGCTCACCGTGACTCGACAAACCCATTCGGATGTTATCTCGGAGAGATTGGTTTTAAAGCGAGGGAAAGGTAGTAGCTCGGCCTGGTTTGTTTACAAACTCGGCTTTTTTGCCGACCGAGCGTTGAAGGAAAAGCGTGAGGTTGTCCTTCAAAGTTTCTACATCATGCCCATGCCGCCCATATCGGGAGCAGCAGCCGGTGCTTTTTCGGGTATATCAACCACTAAGGCGCCCATAGTCATAGCCGTTCCGGCGATGGAAACAGCATTCTGAATAGCTTCCTTCGTCACCCGAGTCGGATCAACTATTCCGGCAGTCTTCATGTCAATCAATTTCGTAGCATCGTTGACATTAACACCCTGCCCCGGCTTGGCTTTTCGTACCTGCGGTAGCCATTCATCGGGATTTATGCCGGCATTTTCTAGCAAAATGCGGAAGGGCTGCTCAAATGTCCTAAACAACAAGCTCTGGCCAGCCAAGATTGAGCCACCCTCAGAGCTCGGCTTTATGGCAAAAATAAGGTTAACCAACGTCACACCGCCGCCAGCCACTACGCCCTCATCCAGAGCGGCCTTAACAGCGTTAACAGCGTCATCAACCCGAAATTTCTTTTCCTCAATTTCGGTCTCGGTGGCCCCACCAACTTTAATAACAGCCACTTTACCAGATAGCGCCGCGCGGCGTTTTTCAAGCTGCTCTCTGTCATACTCACTGCTTGCAGCGGCAATTTGCTGGTTAATTTGAGTAATGCGGGCTTTAACGGCTGCGGTGCTACCAGCGCCTTCTACAATAGTCGTGTCGTCTTTAGTAACAATTACTTTTCGGGCGCTGCCAATCATCGACAGTTCAGCGTTTTCAAATGTGGTCCCACGCTCCTCAGAAATTACTTCGCCACCGGTTAAGATAGCGATGTCTTCCAAGATTTCTTTGCGGCGGTCGCCAAAACTTGGCGATTTGATAGCCACAGTGTTGAATACGCCCTTTAGACGGTTAAGTATCAGTGTGCCTAAGGCCTCGCCTTCCACATCTTCAGCAATAATTACCAGGTCTTTCTTACCGCTTTGGGCAAGTTTTTCCAGCACCGGCAAAAATTCCTGAATAGAACTGATCTTTTGATCGGTAATCAAAATGGCTGGCTTGTCGTAAACGGCTTCCATTCGGGCAGTATCGGTCACCATGTAAGGGCTAACGTAGCCCCGGTCCATGGTAAAACCTTCCACAACTTCACTTTCCAGGTCCAAGCCTTGCCCTTCTTCAACTGTCACTACTCCGTCTTTGCCAACTTTTTCCATAACGTCGGCAATTAAAGCGCCAATTTCACTATCTCCGGCGCTGATGGTAGCTACTTCAGCTACACGGTTTTTCTTACCGGCAATATCTTCGCTTAATGAGCCCAACTGAGCCAGTACATCGTGGGCAGCAGCTTCCAGGCCTTTTCTAAGCAGCATTGGGTTATGGCCGGCGGCGATTAGCTTGTTGGCCTCGTTCAAAATGTGGTAAGTCAGCACAGTAACGGTAGTTGTGCCATCGCCAGCCATGTCGTTCATCTTGCTAGCAGCTTGCTTTATAAGCTCAGCGCCTACTTTGTAGCCTAGAGTTTCATCGTCCTCGTCGGCAATTTCTACGCCTTTTGCCACAGTAACACCGTCATGTGTGACAGTGGGGTTACCGTAGCTCTTGCTAATAATCACATTTCGGCCCTTGGGTCCCATGGTGGTCTTTACAGCGTCGTAGAGAACCTGTGCTCCGCCCAAGACCCGGCGGCGGGCGTCATCATCGTAAAATACTTTCTTTGCCATTCTTTCCTCCTATTTCAGCGTGGCGATTATGTCTTCTTCTTTAACTAAGACATAGTCTTTATTATCAATTTTCACATCGGTGGTACTGTAGCTTTTATAAACAATTCGGTCACCTGTTTTAATCTCTTTAACTTTTGTACCAACCTTCAAAACTTTAGCCACTTTAGGCTTCTCGGCCGCTTTGTCAGGTAGGTATAGACCGCTGGCGGTCTTAGTCACGGCCTCTTCTTGCTGGGCAACTACCCAGTCGGACAATGGTTGTAATGGTGAAGACATAATTAAACTCACTCCTCTTTAATATTTTCTCCAAAAGTTCAGCAAACCCCTGCTGAGTTCTAGCACTCATAATACCCGAGTGCCAGAAATCCTGTCAAGAGTTGTGGAAAAGTTGCAAAGTACCAAAAAATGTTGACTGATAGAAACGTTGTGCTTATACTCTTTCTATCCATCCTCGACAGGAAGGAGTACCGTGTCCACAAAAGACACGCGCATCGGGTCCTGCAGCATCAGGCGCCTGGGGAGGTATGCCCACGTCCCGTGCACTAGGCCGGGCCATTTGCCGCCCGAGCTGAGAGACCGCATCTCTGAGTTCGCGGCCACTCATGAGCTCAGCCTGCGCCACGTCTGCACTGGCCGTAGGGCCGGAGACCACCTCTTCCGCGACATCGAGCAGTCTCGCGAGTTGCGCGGGAAGAAGAGGACCAGGCGTACCTCGATCGAGCGCAGAACGCGCCTCGTTCTCGAGCATTTCGCCGCCGAGATCGAGCTGGCACTCGGGGCTCCCTCGCAGGAGTTCGTTCTCACGCCCGAGTTCGCCACAGCCTGACCCCTCCCATTCGGCCCCAGGGTAGTAACCCTGCCCTGGGGCCGGAGCCCTTGAGTCTTGTCTACCTAAGTAGGCAGCTTCACACAGACTCAAGGCGGATGGACACCGCGTGTTCCGGATTTTTTTGCCGGAACTCGCGGTTTTCGCACTTTTTAAACTGCGTCTAGCTAGCTCTACTTATCTAATATATTTATAGATTGACCTATTAACATTTATGGAACTACAATGAGCCTAGTCCAGTCCTTCCTCAACGAAAGGTAGGGGTTGTGGGTGAAGTACGGTCGAGATACGGCACTGTGCGTTTGGGACCGGCCGATGGCCAGCAGGTCGTCGTCCTTGTCTCCCCTCGCGGTCAGGACCTGCCCATGGATCGAAGGTCCATGTGCGAGTACCTCGAGAAGCTCCTGCCGGAGCAAGCCGAGCTCGAAGACTTGCCCTATCACGGCAAGAAGCTGAAGGGTGCTTGGGCGGTGGTCAAGTTCGCCGCCGGCGTTCAGCCGTACGAAGCGTTGAAGTTGACACTCCAAGCCGTCTCGCGGATCTATCAGGCGCTCGTGCCTGACCGCGCGAAGAGCAAGGAGGCCAACCTCCGCAAGCTGCAGAAGAAGGAGCGAAAGCTCGAGAAGAAGCGAGAGCGTTTCCACTCCAGAATGGACAACGGCCGCTACCGCGGCCACATCGTCCAGCACTCCTTCTAGAGCCTCGCATTACGAGGGCCGGGCAACTTGCCCGGCCCTCACACCGGGGCTCAGCCCAGCTCCTCACTACTGGATTAGCCGCAACCTGTCTTCTCAGGGGTTGCGGCGCTCTTCCTTTTATGAGCATTGATATACTTAAGCTTATGTCTAAAAAGATCCTAATGTGCCCGCCCACTTACTTTGATATCGAATACGAAATCAATGTCTGGATGAATCAGGAAGATCAGCCGAGCGAAGAAACTGCCCAGCAACAATGGGATAAACTTCATGATATTTACGCTAGTCAGCTCGGCTGGGAGGTCGAACTTGTCGACCCCATCAAGGGCCTGCCGGATATGGTATTTGCCACCGACTGCTGCCTAAAAATTAATGACAAAATTCTGCTTTCCAGTTTTCGCTACCAGCAGCGCCAGCCCGAAACCGGGCACTACGAACAGTGGTTCCGCGACCACGGATACACCAACTTAAAACAGGCCGTCAACCTCTTTGAGGGTGGTGGCGATAACATGCTCTGCGGTAACAAGATAATAGCCGGCCACGGTTTCCGTTCTGCTCCAGAAGCCGCTAGAGAAATGGCTGAATTCTTCGGCCTGGAGGTGGTCAGCCTTAAGATTATCGACCCCCATTTTTATCACCTAGACACTTCCCTAGCGGTGTTATCAGAAGATACTATAGCCTACTTCCCTGGCGCCATAGACAAGCAGAGCCAGAAGAGGCTCCAAGCGGCTATTCCTAATCTTATTGAGGCAACACTGCAAGAAGCCAAAGGCTTCGGATTAAACGCCGTCAGTGACGGCCACACCGTCATAACCAGTAGCGAGTCCGAGAGTCTGCTACAAAAATACCGTGACGCTGGCTTCAATGTCATCGGCACACCCATTTTGGAATTCCGCAAATCTGGCGGTGGCGTCAAGTGCCTTACTCTCAACTTAGATTAAAAGGAGTTTAGATACGGATTTTGCTGGCCGGTAATTTGCCGTCCCTTATCCTGAATGACGAGTCATTTTGTTTAGGCGCCCAGCCTATTCTGGCAGCTTGGCCTCTTGCCCTAATCGTAGCTCGTTTATCCTCCGGCAGATGATGCACTTTATCAATTCCTATAACATTACCTTGGTCATCCAAAGTAAATCTATAGCCGATGCTTTTAATCCTTCCTAGACTAAGATGAGCCTCTAATGCTCTTAATACGGCGTCGTGAATACTCAGGGACTCTCTTCCACCAAGTACTCCGGGCTTAATAGCTACTAAATCAGCCAGCTCAGTAAGTCTTTGTTCACGAGTGGGCTCGTCAGGCTTGGTTTGCCTATAGACTGCTTTTCTCATTTCCTCAAAGTCTGCGGCGTCGTGCGCATGGATTGCACTTCCTGGGATTTCAATTTTTTGTATTTGTACTGACATTTTTTATTTATTTTCAGATTTAATAGAACAGATTATACCAAACATAAGCACTTTTGTCAACTGCCGGGTCGCGGGCAGTAGAGCTTACTTTAATCGGTTGTGAATGGCTGTACGGGCGGTCTTAACTTCGTCCCAGGGTTCTTCACCGCCGGCTCTATCAATGGTTTTTTCGTGACCCTTGCCTAGTAGTAAAACAACGTCGTCTTTGTCTTTTGCCAAGCCAATAGTAAATTCAATAGCTTTAGTTCGGTCGTGTACCAAGAACAAGTTCTTATCGCGCTGCTTACCTGCTTTTTCCGCCCCAGTGGCAATCTCGTCAAGAATTTGCATACCTGGGGTGTTACGGTCATCTTCCTCCGTTAGAATAATTTCGTCAGCGTACTTTCCGGCAATCTCGCCTTGAATTGGCCGTTTAGCCGGATCACGTTGCCCGCCGGCTGAGCCAAACATGACAATCAACTTTCCTTTAACATTCGGTTCCAGGTCTTTAAAGAGCTTTTCGAAACTATCGGGTGTATGGGCATAGTCGACAATAACCGAGAATCCCTGACCCTCGTCAATTGAATTCATCCGGCCTTCTACCTGCTTAAGCGAGGCTATTCCCTGCTCTATCTGCCCAGGTTCTATCCCAAGCGCCAGTCCAACTCCAACGGCCGCCAAGCTATTGTGTATATTAAATGTTCCGGGCAAGTGAGTTTTTATTCGGAGTTTTAGATTGCCATTTGCGCTTGAGCTCACGCTGAATTCGCTGCCCGTAGCACTACTTTTTATATCTGTGGCCTTGAGTTCTCCACCCTTAACACCGTATGTTATTGGGTGTTTAATGGCTTTGGCAAAAAGCTCGGCTGCTGGGTCATCAGCATTAATTACCCCCGTTCGTAGGCCGCCTCGATTTTTATTAGTCAGTTCAAAAAGTTTAATTTTAGCCGCTCGATAATTTTCAAAAGTGCCGTGGTAGTCCAGGTGTTCGTGGGTAACATTGGTCATGACGGCTATAGAATATGGCACGCCCCAAACGCGATGCTGAGCCAGACCCTGACTGGTTGTTTCTAAAACCAGCCACTCGATGCCCTGGGATTTTAAGTACTTGATACGCTTCAAGGTCTTTGGCACGGACGAGGTTGTCATGTGTTCGTCCTGCGGCTTGATGTCCATGCCTGCCCCGTAAGCAATTGTTGTCATTAGCCCTACTTTGTAGCCGGCCTCATGCATCATCTTGTGAATTAAAAAGCAGGTGGTACTTTTGCCGTTTGTGCCGGTTACGCCTATAACCTTCAGCCCCCGGCTCGGAAAGCCATTTAAGGTGTTAATCAGTACGGCTTCGCCTAAATGACCATACGGCTCAATCTTTTTAAACAGTTGGCGCGGGATTACCGCCTTAACCAGGCTTCGGAAACTCATGCTATCAAGTATACTAGAACAGATGAAAATACTTGGGATTGAGACATCGTGCGACGAAACCGCAGCCGCTGTTGTAGAAGATGGCCACAGGATGCTGTCTAATGTAGTAGCTACTAGCATGGACCTGCATAAGGCTTACGGCGGCGTAGTTCCCGAAATTGCCGCCCGCAGCCATCTGGAAGTTATTACCCCCGTTATAGAAGAAGCTTTGAAGGTATCAGGCTGTGGCTGGGGTGATATTGACGCTATTGCTGTAACCTATGGCCCCGGCCTAGGTGGCAGCTTATTGATAGGCACTATGACGGCTAAGACATTGGCTATTGCCAAGAAAAAACCGCTTTATGCCATCAACCATGTGGAGGCCCATATCTATGCCAATTTTATTAATGAAACGAAGCTTCATAACTATAAACTGCCTCAAACTTCCCCTGCCCTGCCCCTGTTAGCCTTAATTGTTTCCGGCGGTCATAGCCACCTAATTTATCTAAAAAATCATTCGGATTACGAGGTTATTGGCCGAACTTACGACGACGCGGTTGGTGAGGCCTTTGATAAGGTAGCCAAAATCTTAGGCCTACCCTACCCTGGCGGCCCGAGTATCCAGGAGGCAGCCAAAGACGGAAATTCCCGAGCTATAAAATTACCCAAAGCCAAAATGGCTGGTAAATATGATTTTAGTTTTTCTGGACTTAAAACTGCCGTTTTGCGGGCCGCACAGGATCAAGCCGGAAAAGACTTCACCTTCCCTTCCTACGAGCTAGCAGAGCTCCTTACAAACGCCCAGAAAGCAAATCTAGCCGCTAGTTTCCAGGCAACGGCTCTTGAGTCCCTAATAGATAAGCTCAAGACAGCCATAGATGATTATTCACCCCTCTCGGTAGTCATTGGGGGCGGTGTAGCTGCTAATTCTGCTTTGAGGCAAATGGTCGAAGAACAGATACCAACAGAGGTGAACTATACCGATATTAAACTCTGTACCGATAATGCCGCCATGATAGCCGCCCTAGCCTACTTTAAGCAGCAAAACAGCGAGCCTACCGACCCATATACCCTGGAAATTGATCCAAATCTATCCATGTAAATACAGCTAGCCAGATAGGGTGGCTAGTGTTAACATAAGCATGAAAACAAATACGTACGGGAAAAAGCAAAAACAACGAGGCTTGTTTATATGGGCTTTTCATGCGAAAAGTGTTGTTATTTGTGGCTTTAAATTTCATATGAAAAAGCATTAACTCTTTATAATCACCTCCGGGAACAAAGCTAGTTACCTCTGTAAAAACTGTTATAATTAGGAAGTGAAGTTACCAAAAGCCTACGAACCTAATCAATACGAGGCCGATATTTATAATCTGTGGGAGCAAAACGAAGCCTTTAAGCCGGTTGCCCGGGGCGGGGAAGGCTACTTTAGTATTGTCATGCCTCCTCCTAACGCCAACGCTAACCTGCACATTGGCTTCGGGCTAACTGTCGCTATTGAGGACACTGTAGTGCGCTATCAGCGTATGAAGGGTAAATCCACTCTATTCGTTCCCGGTGCCGACCACGCTGGCTTTGAAACCTGGGTGGTTTATGAAAAGAAGCTTCAGGAGCAAGGAAAAAGCCGCTTTGACTTCACGCGAGAAGAGTTGTACAAGCAAGTTTGGGATTTCGTGGAGCAAAATAAACATAATTTTCAGTCTCAAATTCGGGCTATGGGCGCCAGCGTTGATTGGACTAAGTTTACCTACACGCTCGATAACAAAATAGTTGCGCGCGCTTATGAAACTTTCCATAAAATGTGGGACGAGGGTCTAATTTATAGAGGTAAGCGGATAGTAAATTACTGCACCTTTCATGGCACCAGCTTTTCTGATATTGAAGTCGTGCACGAAGAAGAAAAAACTAAACTTTGGCATATTGCCTACCCCTTGGCTGACGAGGAAGGGGAGGTAATAATTGCCACCACCCGGCCAGAGACCAAACTAGGCCAGGCAGCCCTGATGGTCAACCCTAAAGACGAGCGTTACAAACACCTTATCGGCAAGGAAGTGAAGCAGCCATTGGTGCCCGATAAACCCATTAAAATCATAGCTGACGACTATGTAGATATGAAGTTTGGGACAGGGGTGGTGACAGTAACGCCGGGACATGATACCAATGATTTTGAAGTAGCTCAGCGCCACAGCCTGCCCGTTATCGAGCTGATAACCACAGAGGGCAAAATGAGCGACAATGTGCCCAAGCCCTTCCGTGGTATGACAGTGCTGGAAGCGCGCGAGGCAGTTGCCAAAGCTTTAGAAGACGGCGGCTACATCAGAAAAGTTGAAGACTACACCCACTCTGTCGGTAAGTGCTACAAGTGCGGCACGGTAATCGAACCACTAGTGCTGGAGCAGTGGTTCGTCAAAATGGAGCCTCTAGCCAAACGGGCTATAGCGGTTCTGAAAGACAAAAAAATCACTTTTTACCCTGATAGCAAGCGCCGTCAGTTAATCAGATACCTTGAAGAGTTAAGAGACTGGAATATTAGCCGCCAGATTGCCTGGGGCATTCCGATTCCGGCCTTTCAAAATACGGCTGACCCAAGCGACTGGATATTTGATGAGCGGGTTGATCAGGAAGTCATAACGGTTGAAGGCAAAAAGTATCGCCGGGACCCGGACGTCTTTGACACCTGGTTTTCAAGTAGCTCGTGGCCTTACGCCACCTTGAATTACCCTGATGGAGAAGAGTTTAGCCACTTTTACCCAACTTCTTTAATGGAGACCGCGGGTGAGATATTGCACCAGTGGGTAGCCCGAATGATAATGATGGGCCTATATATAACTGGCGAGATCCCCTTCAAAGATGTTTATATTCACGGGCTGGTATTGGCCGAGGGTGGCGCCAAGATGAGCAAATCTCTGGGCAATCAGATTGATGCTATGGAAATAATTAGTTCGCACGGCTCTGATGCTCTGAGGATGGGGCTGCTAGCTGGGCGTGCGCCCGCCGTTAACCGTGGTTATGACAGTCGAAGGGTTGAAGAGGCCCGCAATTTCTGCAATAAACTCTGGAATATTGCCCGCTTTATAGAAGATAAAGTCGGCGACCAGCATAGCCTGCGCCTAGACGTTAAACCACAGTCTATAGCCGACCACTGGATTTTGGGCAGGGTAGGGGAGAGCTCTGTTCAAATTGGCAAGGCCTTGGACAGCTACCGCTTGGGCGAGGCCTACGAACTCCTTTACAATTTCGTGTGGCACGATCTGGCCGATTGGTACATTGAGGCAAGCAAAACCGCCCCCAATTTGTCTGTACTGGCATATTCACTGGAAACTTCTTTAAAGTTGGCCCATCCCTTCGCCCCTTTCGTAACTGAGACCATCTGGCAGACCCTAAGTTGGGAGAGCGACACCCTCCTGACGGTTCAAAAATGGCCCGGTTCAACAGAGGTAGATTCGGCCAAAGCTGCTGAGTTTCAGGATGTTTTGGAGATTATCACCGAAGTTAGGCGTATCACGGCAGCCGTTGGCACCAGCCAGCCTAAATTATTATTCCGGGCCAGTCCGGTGATTGCTGGCAACGGGGCGCTAATTAAGAGTTTGGGCAGGGTAGGGGAAGTTACGGAATCTCCGACTGAGAAGCGGCAAGGTATGCGTATTGCTAAGTCTGGCTATGACGCTTGGCTGGACATCGACACCGGTATGGTCAAGGCCTACCTAGACAAGCTGATTGAGCAAAAAGCCGCACGTAGTGCTGGAATTGAACGTCTTGAAACCCGGTTGGCCAACCCGGCCTATGCCGATAAAGCGCCGGCTAAAATCGTTGAGCAGACCAAGCAGCAATTAGAACAAGAAAAGAGCCTACTAATTCAAGCTCAGACCGAGATTGATACCTTTTCAAAGCTAGTCGAAAGCTAGCGCCTGGCGGGCTCGGCCAAAACTCTCTTCGGGTTCAAAACCTTCAAACAAAAGCACATGCCAGCCCAATTTATCGGCAGTCATTAAGTTAGGACGCTCATCGTCAACCAGCAAGATTTCACCAGGTCCTACACCGGCTCGTTGCTGGGCAATTTCATAAATATGAGTCTCAGGTTTTAGGGTCTTCACCTCTGAAGAATCAACTATGGCATCGTACCTTATATTAGGTATCTTGCCGCTACTAAGAAGTTCCTGCGTAAAACCAGGCATATTATTGGTCAGTAGGCCAATCTGGTAGTGCTGGGCAACCCAATTGATGAATTCATCAACGTGCGGTATTGGCTCCACATTGGCCATATAGTACTTTTTCCAGTCAAAGCCGTTAATTCCCAGCTCCTGCTCAATGAGGGCGTTAAACTGGCCTAAACTCTCCTCTCCGCGAGTAATAGCGTCATGGTGGCGCCAATACAAAGTCTCAACCTTATCGGCGCCAATGGCTGCTTCTTCGGCTATCTGGCTAAAGGCTCGGTGAAAAAAGCGAACCATAACACCGTTAACATCAACGTAAACAAACCGTACCCCAGTTGAGGAGCGCTTTTTAGCCGGAGCCAGGGTAGGGGAGTTAAGCTCAATGCCCAACAGCTCTTCCAGAGGCGAACCGCAGGCCGCAGCAATGGCAGCCACGCTGAATACCGAAGGCGACTTAATGGCCCCACGCTCAATCTTAGCCAGCGTAGAATAGCTAAGACCGGCCTTCTGACAGAGCTCTTGCTGGGTCAGCCCAGCTTTTTGACGGGCTTCCTGCAGACGCTTGCCTAGAGTTTTCTCATTCACAGTAGCACCGCCTAAAACTCCACCTCATATAGCCATATAATACCAATTTAGCCTTGTCTAGCCAACCGTTTAAGGCTACGAAAGCTATTCGAAAGCTAATTCTTGGGCCAAGCGAGCCAGTTCTGAGTGGTCAGTTTCGTTATGGTTGGATTTTATGTGAAATTCCTCGGGGTCGTTAAAGGGAATGAGGTGGACGTGGGCGTGCGGTACAGCTGTACCTTCCACCTTAACGCCGATCCTGTTAGTCTTTAGCACCTTTCTCAGTTGTAGGGCTACCTTCTTGGTGGTAGCCATCACGGCTTGATAATCCATATCTGGCAAATCCCAGAGGTGATCCACCTGTTTTTTAGGTATAACCAGTACATGCCCTCGGACAATCGGGAAAATATCGAGAAATGCCAACGTCAGCTCGTCCTCATAAATCTTATGAGCCGGGATATCACCCTTAATAATTCGGGTAAAAAGCGTGTCTTCGTTCATTTAATAATCATCCCTAGGATCAAGAAGACAATTATGAAAACAATGAAGCCTAGAATCGACACACCGATTAAGGATTGTTTAGTGTTGTTGCCAGAATATTTCTGCATTTTTGTGTAGCCCCATGTGCCGACACCAATTGTGAAAAGTAGACTAATCCAAAACTTGCTCATTAATCTTTATTTTAGCAGAGTTCATCTGAAAATAAGTTATAATTACCTCTGTTGCGGAGAGGTGGCCGAGTGGTTGAAGGTGCCGCTCTCGAAAAGCGGTGTACCGGCAACGGTACCGAGGGTTCGAATCCCTCCCTCTCCGCCATGTTCGGACTAAGGTCGTTAGTTTTTTAGGAACTTTCAGTTATCATTAAGCTTATGAATATTGTGCGGCGAGGGCTTCTTATAATAATAGCGCCACTATTTTCATTGCTTTTATTTGCTACGGCTTTTGACTGGGGAGTAGTGAAAACGGTGGGGCAGCCATCTTCCGTAAAGCAAATTGTTTCTGAAAGCGGAATCTATGAATCTCTGATACCGAGCTTGCTAACTAAGGTGGGGTCGGTGAATACCAGCGTTGGCAACCTGTCAGCTACTAATCCAACGGTTTCTGCAGCAGCAAATCAAGCTTTCTCGGCTAAGTATATCCAGACTAACGCCGAGACGGCTATTGATAGTGTTTACGCTTGGCTGGAAGGTAAAACAGCCCAACCTACTTTCAGCCTGAATCTATCAAGCGCTAAGACCAATTTTGCTGACAGCTTGGCCACGCAGTTTCAGCAAAAAGCAGCTGCCTTGCCAATATGCAGCACTCCTTATACCGCTTCATCCTTTGATATTTCCAATGCCACGTGTTTGCCTCCCGGCGTAAGTGCCGTCTCAGTTGGCCAATCCATCAAGAACGACGTAAGCGGGGGTAAGGATTTCATAAAAGATACTACTTTTTCTGCCAACAACTTTAAGAGTGATAATTCTAACCAGTCAATATTTCAGGACAAGTTAAAAAATCTGCCAACGCAGTACCAACGAGCCAAGAAAACACCGGTTATTTTGGCGCTTCTTAGTTTGGTGGCAGCAGTGGCAATATTCTTTTTGAGCCCCAACCGCCTGAAGGGCTTAAGGCGCGTAGGCATGACGCTCCTCGCGGTTGGGCTATTTATGCTGTTATTCTCCTGGGGGCTCAATAAGGCGGTAACTACAAAAGCTGTCCCCAATATAAAAATTAAGGATAATGCAGTACTAACCGCCAAAATTCAGACTCTAGTGACCGATATTACGCAGCGAATTGATAAAAATTACTGGGTATTTGGAGGTGTTTACTCCGTTCTAGGCGTAGCCGCAATCGGTACGCCAATGCTTATGCGCCGACGAGCGCCGGGGACCGCCCACGAATCACAGCCACCTCCTGAGCAGACAGCAGCTGAAACGCAGGAACCTAAGGACTCAGCTCCTCCTCCAAAACCAAAACGACCCATCAAGATTCAGTGATTAAGCTCGGCTGACGCAAACTAACCTATGAACCTTATGTTTTGCCAGAGACAGAGCTTAACTTATACTTGCTGTAGTAAACAGAAGGTATAAATCTCAAATGTTTAATGAATTTAAGAAGTTCATATTACGCGGCAACGTTGTAGATTTGGCGGTTGGCGTGGTTGTGGGCGCCGCTTTTAATAGCGTCATTCAGTCCTTTGTTAAGGATATAATTACACCAATCATATCCGTTTTTGGCGGGTCACAACGGTTTGCCGAGTCACATTTTACAATTCGAAGCGTACAGTTCATGTACGGCGATTTTATAGATGCTTTAATCTCATTCCTGATAGTCGCAGCGGTAGTGTTCTTTTTTGTGGTTCAGCCAATTAATAAACTGTCCGAGGTAGCCCTGCGCGATAAAGGTACTCTGGAGGCTGCGACAATAAAGTGCCCGTTTTGTTTGAGCGAAATTCCCAAAAAAGCCACCCGCTGCAAATTCTGCACCTCTAAACTCGAAGCTAAAGATATCTAAGATTTATTCGGAGTAATTTTGACGGCTGTACCATAGGCAGCAACTTCATTCATGACGCCGCCTATATCGCCGCTATCAAAGCGCATGGCCAGTACAGCGTTTGCGCCTTTGGCTGCAGCAGCTTCACGCAGACGTGACAAGGCCTGCTCACGACTATCAGACAATAGGGTAGTATAGCCTTTAACTTCTCCCCCAAAAATAGTTCGCAGGCTAGCCCCAAAGTTGCTGAAAAGGTTGCGACTACGAACAATCAGTCCAAAAACCTCGCCATATACTTCGGTAATCTTGTGGCCCGGGACGTCGTTAGTTGTAACTACCAGGATCTTTTTATCCATTTAGCTCCAAACCGTTAATAGCCAGCCGTTGATCAGTAAGACTACCAGGTAGTAACCGGTATTGATCTGCCAAAGCTTCCAGGGACGGCCACCAAAAAGAACATCGCCAAGAGCACTGACGGCCACAAATCCAGCCCACAAAACTAAGCCCAGTAGCAAACCATCACCCATAGTAGTAGCACCAACATCGCGCACTATGTTAGCTAGGGCAAAGGATTGGACCAAAGCTGCAACAAGCATCACCGCATAGCCAGTGTTACCGCCAGCCATGTCCTCCATTTTGCGCCCTGCGAGTTTTGACCACTGTTTACCAAAACCACTCTTTGAATACCAAGCAGACCCTAGAGCCATGTAGACAACTGCTGCAACAACTACCGCCCACCAATTTACGTCGAAACTTAACACTTTACGCGCCCTCCTGATTTAATACTTTTATATAACTCCTAAAGCCTAAAAATAACAATAGAAAAAGCCCTCTTTGAGAGCTTTGTATTCTCGCGGTACGGCACGATATACAAGGTTAGAACCAGTCTGGCACTTACAAGTAGGAGATGATATTGTGCTAACGAGGATTAAAATAATGGACCACGAAGCGCAGGAAAAGCAAGAAAAGCAAACCATTGCAACTAGCCGTTCATCCAAAAGGATATTCCTGCTCCTCTTTGTGCTCCTGTTGGTAATTGGGCTATCTGGGTACAGTGCGTATTACTGGCAGCATAAAAAAGTTACAAGACTGACTACTAATTTATCGGATGCTAATAAACAAATTGATTACCTGAAAGCCCAACAAGTTGGGTCGAGTAAGCAAATTGACCATCTCGCTTCTGAGAATAACAAACTTACCAGCGAGCTCAGTGACCAGAAGACTAACAATGCGCCAACCATTGATACCTCTACTGAAACAGCTCCGACACTGCCAAAACTCAGCATTACCGTTACGGGCGCACAGAAGTATACCCCTAGTTCCAACCCTAACGAAAAGGATATCGTCGTAAACGTCACGATAACTAATCCTTCGAGCAGTACTATTAATCTGCCGGTTAGTAGCTTCATACTCTATGATCCAGTTAAGGACTCATCCCCAGATTTTGCTACGCATGCCGGCGAGACCTTACCGGATGGGACTGTCGTGTTAAATGATGTAACGCTTAGTCCGGGTCAAACCATTAAAGGTGGATTGTTATTCAGTGTATTCAACGCAAATTACAACAATTATACGATGACCTATGATACGCAATCGTACGCGGTGAGTGTGAACTAGTAGCTAGAAAAGTACTGAATTTGGAGTTGGATAATGCTCTTGCTTGGTACACCCGGCAGGATTTGAACCTACGACCTTTGGCTCCGCAAGCCAACGCTCTATCCAGCTGAGCTACGGGTGCTTAT
>CAZVAN010000016.1:0-18712 GCA_964625245.1 uncultured Candidatus Saccharibacteria bacterium
CGCCGATTGAGGCAGAGCCCTAAAAAACTTACCAACCGGGTTAACCTTATCCGACACCTGAGAGTCTGCCGACGGGGCAGTCGGGTGTGATTTTATTATTTCAGATGTAAAGTCTCGCCTATAGCGGTTCCTTAAACTATTGTCAGTCATTTTACTTTTATCTTTTTATTTATATGGAAGTACCCGTACATTATACCTCTTAAGGTATTACGATATCCATAGCTGCAAATCCCTGGATTATTTGGATTGCTGGAAAGCTTGAGCGATGGTTTCTAATTGTGTCAGAACCTCGGTAGACTTAGGGGCTACTAATATCCAAACATTCTGCTTAGTGTGAATGCTGGCCATTAGGCTGGAGCCAATCAGCCCAACGGTTGCCGTACCTGCATCGGTGCTAAATACATCCGGGATAGTAAAATTCTTCTCAAAAGCTGCCGGGTCAGAGGTAACTGATATTGGTTTAATGGTTACCAGGTAAACATTATTACTGGGGTCGTTTATTGAATAGTACAAAATACCGGGCTTTATTACGTTAAAGTCATTATTTACCTTGTAGCCGGCCGGCAAACTAACCGGATAGTAGAGCGGGGTACTAATCTGGCTGGTGACAGAGGCCGGAAAGCGGCCAGAGCTTTGGTTAGAGGCGTGGTTTGAGTTTTTTCGCGTTTGATAGTAGGCCATCCCGGCACCCACAGCCAGACAAGCAATAAGTAAAATAAACACAGAAAGGTATTTTCGGTAACTTCTTTTGCGAGCTTTATGTCCGTGGTGGGTTGTAGGCGGTGCTGGTAGTTTGTATCCCGGTAACTCTATTTCTTGTTCAGGTTCTGGCGGATGGTTGACTTGCGGCTCGGCAACAGGCTCAGGAACGGGCTCGGTAACAGGTTGCGGTTGAGCTGGTCTGGAGCTTGTCGGGCCGGTTCGAATGGGCTCATTTGTATAGTCCCGGCGGTAGTTACCCCTCGCATTTTCGTCATTATCCATAACTACTAAGATAGCCTAGATTAAAGCCCAAGCACAAGCACATTTACCCCAGTAGCCAAATCTGGTAACCTTATAGAGTAGTCTATAAAACATAAATAAAAAAATTACAAACATATGGAACAACGATATAAAAGAACGGATTACACACGCCCGTCCCGCCCAGCGGGCCACCATCCACCGGTAGAGCGGGCAGCGCCTGCTATTACCCGCGCACCACTTCAGCCCCTTAGAACTGGGCCTATACCTATGGAAGCCCATAAGGTAAAAGAAGGTCGCGAACAGAAATCAACTTTTTCCCTCCGTTTCACCATGCCTTCGCTTCGCAGGCCGCCAGACGCCGGCGATTTACCAAGATTCAAGACAAAATGGCTAGCTATAGCCGCTCTTGGCATAGTGTTTTTTATAATTGGCTATATGGTATGAGATTATGAACCGCAATAGATTTAAACACGCCTCAGATTATAAAAAAGACTGGCTGGATTGGTGGTTGAGCGATGATGCACCTCCGCCATCGCTGGAATCTACTCTGGCTAACCAACAACTTCTATCACACCTCGATAAAGTAGAACCCGTTACAGAGCCACTAGATGACCTGCCGGCTGAAGAACTTGGCGCAACCCATATCACCGTTAATCTGAATCTGCCTAAAATAAAGCCACCTGATCTTAAAAAACTAAAAAAACCCAAGCTTAAAGCACTGCCTAAACCTAAGCGCGCCGTCGTTCTACTTAGTGCTTACGCGGTGGTTATGCTGCTGGCCGGTGTGGTTACCCACAGTCTAGTCTTTTCCAATCCCGCGTCTCATGAAGTTGCTCAGGGCACTACCAACTCCCAACAGGTCCTAGCTGCAAACAATACAGTTGCTACTAAAGCTAGTTTTACACCTATAGCCCCAGCTAGTCACCCCGAGTTGGGTGCTTATGCCAAAGATAAGACCTACTATGACCCCAAGCGCGACGAATATAGCTATATGGACAGCATGCAAGGCGATCAATTTACAGTCAGCCAGCAAGTACTACCGGAAAAGTATAGCTCAGGCCAAGACGCGGTTGATAAAATATCCGCAAGCTTAGCTGCCAAAGAACCGATTGTCACGGCAAGTGGCATTGCCTATATGAACACCGCCGCAGATACTGGCAAGCAGACAATAGTATTATCTATGAAAGGGTTAATAGTTTTCATCCAAAGTGGAGCCAAGCACAGCGTAAGCGATTGGGCTAACTATATAGCCACGCTGAAGTAGAACTCAAGACGGGCAACTCAAGCTTGAGCAGATTTACCGAAGCTAGCAAATCTGTTAATCTTATGGCAGGAATACTAGAGGAAAAAATAAACAAATAATGCCAAAACAAATCATTGCCGTACTGAACCAAAAGGGCGGAGTAGGTAAGACAACTACTACTATCAACCTGGCTGCCTATATTGCCCGAGCCGGCAAAAAAGTTCTGGTCTGTGATATTGACCCGCAGGGCAATAGTACTAGCGGCCTGGGCATTGATAAGCAGGCGCTAACGTCAACATTGTACGACGTACTGTTTTCTAGAGCTAAGGCGACTAATGTTACTCAGAAAACCAATGATAAAAACCTATTTCTACTGCCCAGCAATGCTCAGCTGGCTGGAGCAGAAGTTGATCTAGTCCCAATCGAAAATCGCGAACAGCAGTTGAAGCGGGCGCTGTCTGACCTAGACTACGATTATATCTTTATTGATTGTCCGCCTTCACTAGGTCTGCTAACGGTTAACGCTCTTACAGCCGCTAATCAAGTTTTAATTCCAGTCCAGGCCGAATATTACGCTATGGAGGGTCTTAGCCAGCTGCTAAGTGTTGTGCAGCAGGTGAAGGTGGCCCTTAATCAAGATTTAGCCATCCTGGGAGTTGTTATAACTCTTTACGATAGCCGCAACTCACTATCAGAACAGGTTAAAAAGGAGTTAGAGGGCTATTTTGGCGATAAGCTGTTTGAGACGGTAATACCAAGGAACGTTAGATTAGCCGAGGCTCCCAGCTTTGGGCGTACTATAATAGAACATGATAAGTGGAGCAAAGGCGCTAGGGCTTACAAGAACCTAGCCCGTGAACTGGAAAAGAGGGAAGCATAATGGCGCGACAAACACTAGGCAGAGGATTTGACTCTTTAATACCTAAAGATCTGGATCCAAGTATACTTGAGGAAGACGAAAGCCGAGTACAAAAATTACTCATACAAGATGTGATACCTAACCCGGACCAACCCCGCCGCCAATTTGAGGAGGCCGGACTGGCTGAACTAACCGACTCTATCAAGCGTCATGGGGTACTCCAACCAATCATTGTAGTCCGCCATGGAAGCGGAAATCAGTACAAAATTGTAGCTGGTGAGCGCCGTTGGCGGGCAGCCAGCGCTGCTAAGCTAAGCAAGATACCTGCTATAGTCCGCAGTTTGCAGGAACTGGAGCAACTGGAGATGGCTTTAATTGAAAATGTCCAGAGAGTAGACCTATCACCTCTAGAACAAGCATTAGCTGTTTTAAAATTACAACAGCAATTTAATTTATCTCTGGATGATATTGCCAAGAAACTTGGAAAAGCTCCCTCAACCGTTAGCAATATGACTCGTTTACTACAGTTACCCGAAGCCGCCCGCCAAGCCTTGAGGGATGGCAAGATAAGCGAAGGCCATGCCCGGGCAATACTGGCGTTAAGGGCCGATAAAGCCAAGCAAGAAGAACTTCTTAGTAGTATATTGAACAACAAGTGGACTGTCAGGCAAGCCGAAGAGTATGTACTGCGGCATAGACGCATCCTAAGAGACGGTGACAGTCACGACTCCAAGGCTTTAGCTAGTGACTTGAGTACTAAAATTGGTGCCGAAGTGAAGATTAAACATGCTGCTAAGGGTGGACAAATAATTATCTCATTTAAAAGTACTGATGAACTCAAACGCATAGCTGAAAACCTAAATAAATAGACTGGGTATAAAAGTAGTGCAGGTGGTTACTAAAAGACTTCTGTGTTGCTGAACGGATAAATTCTTAGCATTAACTTGCCAACAATGGCATTTGTCTTGACCGGCCCGAAATAGCGCGAGTCTTCCGAGTTACCGCGATTATCGCCAAATACGTAAATCTCATCGCTTTGCAGGGATACGTCTTTATCGCCAGCTGTCATCAATGCGGCAATATTATACTTGCCGTCAGTGTCCGGGTTAAAGCCCTTTGGGTGGGCGGAATTATAAATTGTAATATGACCGCCCTTAACCACAACCCGTTCACCAGGTAAGCCGATAACCCGTTTTATGAGCTGTTTTTGATAGAAAGAGTCTGGCAGCCCAGTTTGATTGAAAATGATAATATCACCGCGGTTTGGCACAAACTGATGACGCGTGACACGAGACCAGGTACGCGGCAGTTTATCTACAATCAGCCGATCGTGATTTTGCAGGGTGGTTTCCATGCTTTGGCCGTCTACTTGATAACTCTGGACCACAAATGCTGTCAGTATTATGGCAATCAAGGCCGGAAATAAGATAAACAGCAAAACGCTCGACAGAGTAGCCAATAAGCCGCTTGATCTACTTTTCCTAGAGTGATGGTTTGGCTGGTGCTGATGGGCGTGGCTGGGTGCGGCTGTTTCAGGGCTTGCAGGGATGTCTTGATGTTCTTTATTCATAACGCCATACCATTATAGCTTGCGCTTCGTCTGGAAGCACAAGAGTTTTAATAGTTTTAGCGCATTTACGGATGATATACTGGACAAGACAAAATGGACGACCACAAGAAACATAAGAAGCCGCGCATAGGCGGAGGCTCTCTAGACGGCTTTGTATCCGATGGCCGGCAACTGGGTGTAGCGCTACCTAAATCTTACCAGCCCGGGGTGGCGGCCACTCCTAGCTTGGGTTCATATTCTGGCCAGACAGATGGCTTCCATCCCATCCGGCAGGCGCCGAGAGAGGTAAGTCATACACCCGAGGCCGATGAAGCCGCCGCCCTGCTAAATGAGCCAATAGTTCTAGATGAGGACTTTAGTAAGAAAAAGCGCCGTAAGGCCAATCGTAAGCACCCTCAGGCCAGGCGTCGTCTTAAGCGCGGCGTGGTGGTACTACTAGCCCTAATATTCATTGCCGCCGGCTACTTTGGATTGAAACTCTATGAAACTGAACGACATCTATTTAGAGGCGGTGGTAAAGCTCCAGCGCTAGCTTCAAATATTGACATCAATCAGCTAAAAGGTGAGGGTGATGGCCGAGTGAACGTGCTACTGCTTGGTGTGGGCGGCCCCGGTCACGACGGCCCCGATTTAACAGATACGATATTACTGCTGAGCATCGACCCAATTAACCATAACGCTGCGCTGTTGAGTATCCCGCGTGACCTATGTACAAAGATGCCTTGCGGCGGCAACCAGAAGATAAATGCTGTTTATGCTCTGGCGAAAGAGAATTCCAGGTCTAAAACTCTAGCTGGCCAAGAGCAAGATGGCCTGAATGCACTTGACGATGCCCTGACTCCAATAATCGGCGTACCTATCCACTATCACGCCGTAGTTGATTTCTCGGCCTTTAAGCAAGCCGTTGATGCCCTAGGCGGCGTAACATTCAATGTTCCCGATACGCTTTGGGACCCAACCATCGCCTGGGAAAACCACAACAATCCCTATATAGCCTATAAGGGTACTCAGACGATGCACGGCCAGCAAGCGCTGCTGTATGCTCGTTCCCGCGAGACCAGCTCGGACTTTGCCCGTGGCCAGCGCCAAAGGCAACTCATAGTCGCGCTTAAAGATAAGGCCTTTTCACTCGGTACCTTTAGTAACCCTGTCAAAGTCTCATCGTTGCTAGACAGCTTTGGCAACAATGTTTATTCTGACTTCTCGCTTAATGACATCACCCGTCTGCAGCAAATATTCTCTAAGATACCAAGCAGTAGCATTACTTCGCTGGATTTGACCACACCACCCCATAATCTGGTAACCACCGGTACTGTGAACGGAACTACTTCTATTGTTGAGCCTAGAGCCGGGCTATTTGATTACAATGATATTCAAAGCTACATCCATAACGCCATAAAAGACAGCTTCATAGCTAATGAGAATGCCCAAATCGCTGTCTATAACGCTACCAGTGTTACCGGCCTGGCTACGGCATCAGCCAATAAACTTAAATCCTTCGGTTATAACGTTACTACCGTCGACAATACCGCCACAACCACTAACCCGGCTACGACTATGATTGTTGACTTAAGCCACGGTGTTGATAAGTACACCAAACACTACCTGGAAGAACGTTTCGGAGTTAAAGCGGTTACCTCGCTGCCCGGTAGCTTTGGCATAAAGCCGGCAACCGGCACCAGTTTTGTTATAATCTTAGGTAGAGATGCGGCAAATTCCACGAAAACTTCCTTTGCGAATTAAGCCTACCCAAGGCTTTTCGCACCTGTTTCATATCGCGCTTTTGGTATTCTTGCCGATTGCGGCTTATGTGCTGGTCCGTATCGATTTTGTTGGACTAGCAATTTTGCTTATTTTTCTGAGTAAATGGCGGATGTTTGCTGTCCGGCCGCGATATTGGCTGGCTAATCTGATAGCCAACGGCGTCGATATTATTGTGGCAGTGGCTTTGGTGCTGTTTATGGCCAATACCACTGTAGTCTGGTGGCAGCTTTTCTGGACGGTTCTTTACGGCGGCTGGTTGGTTTGGCTGAAGCCAAGAAGCGACGTACTGAGCGTTTCAGCTCAAGCTATGATAGGGCAGCTGCTGGGATTGCTGGTTTTATATCTTAAGTTTGGTGATAGCTCGCTGGTGCTACTGGTAGCTGGTACCTGGCTGGTGGCCTATATAGCGGCCCGCCATTTTTTGACTAGTTTTGAAGAACCACATACGGCGCTACTGGCCCACGTTTGGGCTTATTTTGCGGCCAGCCTGGCTTTTATACTCGGCCATTGGTTGCTTTATTACGGCACCGTGCCCCAAATTATTGTTATCTTAACGACTGTTGGTTACGGCTTGGCCGCGCTTTATTATCTGGAGGCTTCCGATAAGTTGACGCAGCTACTGGAGCGACAACTGCTGGTAATTATGTGGGCTATTCTGATTATTGTGCTGGTTCTCTCTGACTGGACCGGCTCAACCGTATAACGCCTTCGGCTTTTGAAGGACAACCTCACGGTTTTTAGCCCCACAAAATGCGCTTTACTATTTTGCAGGGACCCCGTCCTTCAACGCCATTTTCGGAGTAAATCCGAATTCGCCTGAAGGCGAACCGCGGCTACTATCTTTTCCCAAAATTCAAACAAACATAATTGTAATTTTTCAGGCTTGTCTCAGCTTTCTGGTAAATTATGAGTACTAGCAATGCAAGGCGAATTTAAAACACCAAAGCCAGAGATCTCGGAAGCCTCATTTTCAACCCGTCCAAGCCGGCGTGGTATTCCCAGCTTCAAAAAACCTGAACTATCGAAGCTAAAACCCCTCCGTCGTCCGTCCAGGAGTGCCGGCCTTATTTTTATTATTCTTTTTTGTTTCCTGTTCGGGCTAGCGGGTGGGTTAGCCGGCAGCGCCATCTACGACCACAATCACTCGCTAAGTACGGCCAGTACTAGCCAGAAACAGCAATATGTCAGCAATGAAAGCCAATTGGTTGCGGGTATCGCCAAAAATGTTGGGCAAAGCGTGGTTAGCGTGGACGTTACCAGCCAGGCAACCAGCCAAGATTTCTTTGGCTTTACCCAATCGCAGGATCAGCAGAGCGCCGGTACCGGCTTTATCATAAATACCGATGGCACAATAGTCACCAACCGCCACGTTGTACCGGCTGGCACGACTCAGGTTAGTGTAACCCTAGCCGATGGTACACGCTACGACAACGTCCAGGTTATTGGCCGGACTAGCGATAGCAGTTCGCTGGATATTGCTTTTCTAAAAATCGGCGACACCAAAGGTAAGACGTTGGTCCCTGTAACGCTTGGCGATTCTTCTAAGATGCAGGTTGGCGACAAAGTTGTGGCTATAGGCAATGCCCTGGGGCAATTCCAAAATACAGTTACAACCGGCATAATTTCCGGTTACGGCCGAGACGTCCAGGCCGGTGACCAAAGTGGCGTGTCTGACACCGAAAATCTGACAGACCTTTTCCAGACGGATGCCGCCATTAACGAGGGCAACTCCGGTGGACCGCTGGTTAATATCAACGGTGAAGTCATTGGCGTTAATACCGCCATAGCCTCAGGCGCCCAAAACATAGGCTTCTCCATTCCTATAAACGACGTTAAGGGCTTAATTAGTAGTGTGCTTGGCAGCGGCAAACTTGAGCAGCCGTACCTGGGGGTTCACTACATTAGCCTGACAGCCGATGTGGCTTACCAGCTTAACCTAAACGTCACGAGCGGAGCCTATATTGCTCCGCCAACTGACGGCTCAACCTCCATTGTTGCCGGTAGCCCAGCCGAAAAAGCTGGACTTAAAGAGAAAGACATTATCACAAAGGTTAATAACACAGCGGTAGATGACAAAAACAGCTTAACGAGTATTTTGAGCCGTTTTAAGGTTGGAGACACAGTAAAATTAACGGTTATCCGCGACGGCAAAACAATAACGGTCAAAGCGACTCTTTCAGCTGCTCCGCAAAGTTAGATAGCTTTAAATATCTGAATAAAATCTTTGGATTTAATTTTTTTGTAGCCGCTCCCACCGGCGATTTTCTCAAGTCCGATGTGCTGAGGGGGTAGGGATTCGGTTAAAACATATTCAGGTTTTTGAGCAAAATTCTCCAGCTGTTTAAATAACCGCCCGTATATTTCCAGTCCATCTTTGCCGCCAAAAATTGCCAAGCGGGGCTCGGCCTTGGCGGCCTCGTTTATTTTCCAGGTGGTTGGCACATAAGGTAGGTTAGCTAGGATTACATCGTAGCTAACACTAACCCTGTTCAGTAGGTCGCGCTTATGAATCCCAAGTTTCAGTTCGTGCATGTGCTCATTGTTGCGGGCCACCGCTAGGGCACTGCTGTCGATATCATATAAATCTACGTTGCTAGGGTGAATCTCTAGGGCCGCCGTAATGCCAATGGCCCCACAGCCGGTTCCAATATCCGCCATAGCCGGATCATAAGGAAGCTTGAGTTTTTTTAGCAGCTCTATCATGGTTTCGGATTCCGGTCGTGGCTCCAAAACATGTTTATTCACTTTAAATTTTCGTCCGTAAAATTCGGTAAAGCCGCGGATATAGCTAAGCGGTTCGTGACTGGCCCGCCTCTCGATTTGTACCTGCAATTTTTTTAGTTGAGAACTAGTAAGTTTGATCTCGGGGTGGGCCAGTATATAGGAGCGCTCTCGGCGCAACAGGTCTTCAAGCAGAATCAAAGCGTCCAGCCGGGCTGAACCAATTCCAGCCTTCTCAAGCTCGGACGTAGCTTGGGCGAGCGTCAGTCCTACGTTTTTCATGAGCCGTCTTTTAAAAGCTGAAGCTCGTACTCGTGCAGTTTTTCAATAATATCGTCGATATTACCGTCTAGGGCACTCGGTAAGTTACTGCGGCTGTAGCCTATGCGGTGATCGGTAATACGGTCTTGCGGGAAGTTGTAGGTACGGATTTTCTCACTGCGGTCACCGGAGCCAATGAGTTTGCGGCGGGCGTCGCCCAGCTCTTGTTGTTCCTGCTCAATCTTTCGAGCCAGCAAGCGGGAGCGAAGCACAGTCATACCCTTATCGCGATTTTTTATCTGGCTTTTCTCATCCTGCTGGCTAACTACTATGCCGGTGGGCAGGTGGGTGATGCGCACAGCAGAATCGGTGGTATTAACCGACTGGCCGCCGTGGCCGCTAGCTCGGAAAACATCAATCCGCAGATCTTCCGGCTTGATTTCAATGTCCGAAACTTCGGCCTCGGGCAGTACGGCTACGGTAACTGTACTGGTGTGGATGCGCCCCTGGCTTTCGGTTGCCGGAATACGCTGCACGCGGTGTACACCGGCCTCAAACTTCAATGTCTTGTAGGCTTCGGGCGTATGGACTTCAAAAATGATTTCTTTAAAGCCACCGGCTTCGCCCGGACTTTCACTTACCAGCTCGGTTTTATAGCCATGCCGCTCGCAAAAGCGGATATACATGCGGTAGAGCTCACCGGCAAACAAACTGGCTTCGTCACCACCAGCTGCCGCCCTAATTTCAATAATCGCTTCACGCTCGTCGTTGGGGTCCTTGGGTAGCAACTCAGCCGTCAGATAAGCCTCGTTGGAGGCCAGCAGTTGTTTAGTCTTGGCGACCTCGGCACTAGCCAGTTCAGCCAGTTCGCCTTCGCCTTTGGCCAGCTCCATTTCCTCGCTGAGTTGCTTTTGCAGTCGCTGACGGGCGTCAAACAGCTCAACAATCCGATCTAGCTCACTAATCCGTTTAGCTAGGCGGGGATAATCCTTGGAGCCATAAACAGCTGGGTCCTCAAGCTTTTTCTTGAGGAGTTCATGCTCTTGGTGTAAATTAGTTTCTTGTTGGTCCATAGCTTGTCCTCTGATTATAAGAAAATCCCGGGTAAATCCCTAAAAGGGAAGACGGGATTAGAATTGTCTTGATTAGTTACTCTTGGGCGGTTTTGACTGGTTTAGCGCCGAGTTTTTGGGCTTCGTCTTTTTGCTTCTTGGCTTTAGGTTTAGCGGTTGTCTTAGCCTCTTTAGCCTTAGCCGCAGCGGCTTGGCGGGCTTTAAACTTATCTACGCGGCCTTCAACGTCAACGATGCGTTCTTCGCCGGTAAAGAAAGGGTGTGAGCTAGAGCTAATGTGGACTTTCACCAAAGGGTATTCGGCTCCTTCCAGCTTGATGGTTTCATCAGTGGCTACCGTGGAGCGGGTCATAAAAGTAGCGCCGTTATTCAAATCTTGAAAAACGACAGTCCTATAGTCTGTTGGGTGAAGTCCCTTTTTCATAACCAAGCTAGTATACCCGTTTTACCCCTGTGGGTCAACGCCCGATAACTTGACTACTTGTTTATTAACCTCTTGGCCTACCCGCATGAAAAAATTTCTGCCCTCTTCGCTCCTAACTATTTGGTTTGGTCCAAAGTTCCTATGCTCAAGCGCTTCCCATAAAGCATCGCCCGGTAGAATATCCTCTACGCCTCTACTTCTGGCGAGCAAATAGCCTCTTGCTGCCGCAGATATAATAGCCGACTCTAACTCAAATTTTGGCTTAGTATTCATGGTAAAAACTAGTATATATTTTATCATAAAAAGCGTATTTTACAAACCGGCACTCTAGGTGTTGCAAATCGTTAGCAACAGGGGTAAAATAGCATAGTCAATATTAAGCAGTGAGGCGCAGTTTAATCCTCTTGGCATAATCCGTGCAGGAAATGCCAGGTAAGCACCTTACGAAGAGAAAGGATTTACAAGAAATATGGCTACAGATGTAGACATTAAGCAACTACTAGAGGCCGGCGCCCATTTTGGGCACAAGACCAGCCGCTGGCATCCAAAAATGGCGCCCTATATTCACAGCAAACGTGACGGCAGCCACATTATCGATTTAACAAAAACAGTAGAGGCTCTTGAGGTGGCTTTGGCTTTTCTGCGCGACACGGCGGCTGCCGGCAAGCAGGTGCTGCTGGTTAGCACCAAGCGCCAGGCTAAAGATAAGGTTAAGGAAGTGGCTCTAGCTGTAGATATGCCCTACGTTACGGAGCGTTGGCTGGGCGGCATGCTGACCAACGTTGCCACAATTTCCGGCCGCATCAAACACCTCAAAGATCTGGAAAGCCGGATGCTCAGTGGCGAACTGGCCAACCGCTACAGCAAGCTAGAGGTTCAGCGATTTCAGGAAGAAATAGACGAGATGAACAGGATTTACGATGGCATCAAAGAACTTGATTCTAAGCTCGGCGCTGTATTTGTGGTGGACGTACTCAACGACGTCAACGCCGTCCGTGAGGCCAACAAACTCGGTATCCCGGTTGTTGGTCTAATAGACACCAACGCCGACCCCGCCGTGGCCAAATATCCAATCCCCAGCAACGACGACGCTGCTAAAACTATTAACCTGATTTTGGATTACGTTCAAAAAGCGATTGAAGAAGGCAAGGCTAAAGCCGCTAAGCCGGCCGACAAGACTGAGAAGTCTGATGTGGCCAAACCGGTCGCAAAAGCCGCAGCCAAGGATGAGAAGGGGACAGAAAAAGCCACCGAACCCGAGGAAGCCAAAACTGAACCAGTGAAGGGGGTGGGCTAAAAATGAGCGAAGTTTCAATAGATGACATTAAGCGCCTGCGGGAGTTAACAGGTGTAGGCATTACCGACGCTAAGGCGGCCCTAGTGGAGTCCGGTGGCGACTTTGATAAGGCCTTGGCCGCTATGCGAAAAAAGGGCTTAACCAAAGCTGAGAAACGGGCAGAACGCGAAGCCCGCTCCGGGCTAATTGGCAGCTATGTTCACGACGGCCGCATTGGAGTCCTGGTGGAAGTAAACTGCGAGACCGACTTTGTGGCCAAAACTGACGAATTCAAAAACCTGGTTAACGATATCTGTCTGCATATTGCGGCTTCAGCCCCGGAATTTGTAAGCTCCGAAGACGTCCCTGATGAAACTTGTAGTGAAGTTGAAAAAGAACTTACCGAAAAGACGAAAGGCGAGGGTAAACCGGCCGAAATGATTGGCAAGATTGTTAAAGGTCAGCTTAATAAATACTTTGCTGAAAAGACTTTGCTAGAGCAGCCCTTTGTCAAAAACCCTGATCAAACAGTGGGCGACTACGTCAAAGAACATGTTGCTAAACTCGGCGAAAATATAGTAATCCGTAGATTTACACATTTTGTTCTTGGCGAAGTTAACTAGATACTTGACTAGTTAAGTAATTTCTAGCAAAACAAATTGAACCCCGTGCGCTATAATTTAAAGTAATAAATGAGAGAGAAACGGCATGAATCCATCCCAAGCCACAGCTGAAACTAAAACCAAGCTAGCTCAGGCTACAGACCACTTTAAACAGGAAATCGGCAAAATCCGTACTGGTCGGGCGCACCCTGGCATGCTGGACGGGGTGATGGTAGAGGTTTACGGGCAAGCCATGCCGCTTAAGGCCGTAGCTGGCATTACAGCACCGGAAGCTCAGCTACTCCAAATTAGTCCTTTTGACGCCACCAACCTGCAAGCCATATCGGACGCGATTCGTAACAATTCCTCCCTAGGGTTAAATCCGGCCGACGACGGGCGAGTGGTCCGCATTCAAATTCCGGCCTTGACTCAGGAAACCCGCCAACAAATGGTAAAAATATTGAACCAAAAAATGGAAGACAGCCTTATAACTGCCCGCCAAATTCGCCACGAGGCCTTTCACCAAGGCGAGCAAGCTGAAAAAGATAGGGTAATTGGCAAAGATGAGCGTTTGCGCTTTGAAAAACAGATAGACGAGCAGGTAGCCGCTCAAAAACTGGAAATCGAAGCCTTGGCCGCGGCCAAAGAACAAGAAATCCTTAAGGTTTAGATACGACTGATATACTGTTAGCAAGATGCAGATCTTCTTATTTATTGTTGCCCTGCTGCTTTTTACCGGTTTAGTCTTGGTCCACGAATGGGGGCATTTTATGGCTGCCCGCAGAAGCGGTGTTGATGTAGAAGAGTTTGGGCTTGGTTTTCCGCCACGAGCTTGGAAACGAAAGCTCCGTAGTGGCCTGATTTTGAGTCTAAACTGGCTGCCAATCGGCGGCTTTGTGAAGCTAAAAGGCGAGCATGACGGCGATAATAGAGCTGGTAGTTTCGGTGCCGCCAGCCTTGGAGCTAAGACCAAAATTCTGTTGGCCGGCGTGACCATGAATTTACTTGTGGCCTTCGGTCTCCTGACCCTCCTGGCCTTTATCGGCATGCCAAAACTAATAACTGCCGATCAGTTTGGCCAAGATCAATTTAGTGTTAAAAGCGATACCAAAACCAGCAAGCAGGAGACACTGGCAATATATATTGAGCCCAACTCGCCAGCTCAAAAGGCAGGACTCACCAATCTGGACAGAATAACCTCGCTAACCAGCGGCAGCGACCAAAGAATTATAAAAACCCCAACTGACCTAAAACGTGCCACTACGGCTTTTGCCGGCAAGCCAATCAGTCTCACATACGTTCATAACGGCCAGCAGCAAGTTAAGACAGTTGTCCTTCGCTCGCCGGCTGAAGTTAAGCCAACCCTTAATACAGACCATCAGAAGGGCTATCTGGGGGTTGAGCCTTACAGTCTTGTGTTTACACGTTCCACCTGGAGTGCGCCAATTGTCGCGGTTGGCCTGACTAAGCAGTTCACGGTCCTAACTTTCCAGGGCCTTGGGCATGCTGTGGCCGGCCTAGGGTCTTTAATTGCCGGAGCAACCACTGGTAACCACCAGGCGCGCGTTAACGGTCAGGATCAGGCTACCAGCCAGGTTGGCGGCCCGGTGGCTATATTTAAGATCTTATGGGGTACGGGTTCGGTTGGTTACCAATACATGTTAGCTATTATCGCTCTCATTTCATTAACTCTGGCACTCTTCAATATCCTGCCAATTCCGGCGTTGGACGGGGGACGACTATTTATGATTTTGATTTCTCGGGGAATCTTGAAGCGGCCGCTTAGCAAGACGGCGGAGGAGAGATGGGTGGCTAGCGGTATGGCGGTGCTTCTCGGACTGATGATTTTAATTACCATTGTTGATGTCAAAAGATTCTTCTAGCCTAGAGCCAGTCGATACAAAGAGTAGAAAAAAATTGTTCAATTGGCGCGTGCCATCCAATAAAAATAGTAATTTTGGCCCCCCTTGGCGAGTAATTTTAAATGTCCTGCTGATATTCATCGTTAGCCAGTTAATCGCGGTTATTATTGTTGAGGTGCTATTACAGTTGGTGGGTGAGCCCAGTTCAGCTCTGGATAATTCACCAGGCTACCAGTTCATTTATATTGTTATTGCTGAGGGATTGGCTGTAGCGTCTGTATTTTCCATCATAAAAAACCGTGGTTTGAGAATGGCCAGCATTGGATTTGGTCGAAAGCCTAATCTGGGCGACCTGGGGCGTGGCCTAATTGGATTCGGGGCTTTTTACGGGCTGCTGATTATTGCTAGCGTTATATTGAGTCAGATATTCCCGGATTTTAATAAGGGTACTCAGGATGTTGGATTTAATAACCTGCACGGCTCGCTTAGTGTTGCAGTTGCCTTTATCGCCCTAGTCATCCTGCCGCCACTTGGCGAAGAACCACTGGTTCGAGGGTATTTGTATTCGGGTTTGCGCAGTAAGATGAAATTTGTACCGGCCATGCTTATCACCAGTATCTTATTTGGCGCGGCTCATCTGGATGGCGGGACAACTTCCAGCCTGCTTTGGGCAGCCGGTATCAACACATTCGTACTATCTTTGGTTCTAGTTTATCTGCGCGAGTGGACCGGAGCGTTATACGCTGGCATACTAGTTCACATGCTAAATAATGCTATAGCTTTTGGCGTTCACTTTCATGGGATCATTTTTTAGCTTAAAATAACAACAATGAGAAGAAGCCAGTCATTTATTAAAACCAGAAGAGAAGCACCGGCTGACGAAACCGCCCGCAACGCCCAGCTACTGATTAGGGCGGGCTACATTCATAAAGAAATGGCCGGGGTTTATAGCTATTTGACGCTTGGACTAAAAGTCATCAACAATATTTCAGACATAATCCGTGAAGAAATGAACGCTATTGGCGGTAACGAAGTTCAAATGTCCACACTGCAAAATAAAGAACTTTGGCAAAAATCCGGCCGTTGGGACGATAAAGTAGTAGATAACTGGTTTAAAACCAAACTCGTCAATGGTACAGAGGTAGGAATTGGCTGGAGCCACGAAGAGCCGCTTACCAATGCCTTAAAAAATTTCGTTAGTTCATATAAAGATTTGCCCATCTACCCATATCAGATTCAAACCAAATTTCGCAACGAACTGCGAGCCAAAAGTGGCCTGATGCGGGGTCGGGAATTTCTGATGAAGGACCTATATTCTTATAGTCGTACTCAGCAAGAACACGATGATTTTTACGAAAAAGTCGCTCGGGCTTATCTGAAAATATACTCACGTCTGGGGCTGGGTAACATAACTTACCGAACATACGCTAGCGGCGGCAATTTTAGCGAATTTAGCGACGAGTTCCAAACTCTGAGCCACGTCGGCGAAGACACAATATATCTGGATGAGTCTAAAAGACTAGGTGTAAATAAAGAAGTCTATACTGACGAAACACTGGCTAAGATAGGGCTCGACAAGACCAAACTGACTGAGCAAAAAGCCGTGGAAGTCGGCAATATATTCAGCCTAGGCTCTAAATATTCAGACGCACTTGGGTTGCAATTTACAGATGAACAAGGGGTTCAGCAGTCTATTATTATGGGCTGTTATGGTATAGGGGTTAGTCGGTTAATGGGCTTGCTGGCCGAACATTTTGCTGATGAACATGGCCTAGTCTGGCCAGCCAACGTGGCCCCCTATAAAGTTTATCTGGTGTCAATCGGTGACAGCGACGAAGTTACCAAGTTGGCCGAAACAACTTATGAAAGCCTAACAGGAGCTGGAATTGATGCTATCCTCGATGACCGAGACGTGCGACCAGGCGAGAAGTTTGCCGACGCTGATTTGATGGGCATTCCCCTCAGATTGGTTGTCAGCGATAAGAGCCTGGAGGCCGGTGGATATGAACTAAAGTTCAGGAAGAATTCAGAGACCCAGATTATTAATAAAGAGGATGCCGCAGCTCAAGTAGTAGACAAACTAAAAAGTCTGGTATAAAATCTACGGAATCCTAAAGGTGCTTCGGATAAATATTGAAAAGGGGCCAAGCGGCCCTTAATCGGAGTCTATGATGAAAAAACTGTTTAATTTAACTCAAGAAGGTGCCACCGAGCTGAAGCTCGAGCTAGACGGCCTGATAAAGCAGCGGGTTATAATTGCTGATCGGATTAAGCAGGCCCGGGCGCTGGGCGATTTATCCGAAAATGCCGAGTATCAAACGGCCCGCGAGGAGCAGGACAGGCTAGAAGCTCGGATTGGCGAGCTTGAACACGTTGTTCATAATATGCAGTTGATTAAGAAGCCTAAGACCAATGGTCATGTCCGCCTAGGCTCTACCGTCAAGCTGAAAGCTGGCCATAAAACCAAAGAACTTCAGATAGTCGGTACCATGGAAGCCAATCCTACTCAGAATAAAATTAGTGACGAATCGCCAATCGGCCAGGCCCTAATGGACAAGAAGGTCGGTGATAAAGCCCAAATCAAAACTCCGGCCGAAACTGTTACCTACACAATCACAGAGATTCGCTAAAGCCTGGCAATAGCGCCTAATATCAGATAAGATTTAGCTAAAGAAGTATATGTTTTGGCTTAGCAAAATTGTTGATGACATTGTGGCCCGGCACCCGCAGGGTGAAGTTTTAATAGAATCTGGCGGCTCTCCCTCGGGCACACATCACCTGGGACACCTGCGCGAGCTGATTACCTCGGACGCCGTTATGTTGGAATTACGAAACCGCGGGCGCAAGGCCCGTCATGTCTACTACATTGATGATTTGGACGGCTTGCGCAAGATTCCCGCTAATATTCCGGCTGACTATGATAAATATTTAGGCAAGCCGCTGTGCGATGTGCCTTCGCCCGATGGTTCTAGCGGCTCCTATGCTGATTACTTTATAAAAGGGCTCATAGATGCTTCAAAGACGCTCGGCATGGAGATTGAATTCATTCGCTCCCATGAGAAATATCGCTCCGGGTTCTTTACTGAGGCCATTGAAAAGTCTCTGGAAAGCGCAGACGTCGTACGCAAGTCGCTGGAGCAAATATCCGGGCACAAGCTGGGTGAAGAGTGGTCGCCCATCCAAATAAATGAAGATGGATATCTTAAAAAACGCCCATTTATCAGCATAGATAAACAGGCCAAAACGCTGGTGTACAAAGACAGGGAAGGCAATAACCAGAATAAAGACTACACCACCGGCGACGTTAAATTAGACTGGCGGATTGATTGGCCGGCTCGCTGGTGGCTGCTGCATGTTAACGTTGAACCATTTGGGCGTGATCACGCCACAAAGGGCGGAAGCTACGATACCGGCTCGGCCATTATCAGAGACGTTTTTAATGCCGAGCCGCCAATGCCCGTTCCTTATGACTTCGTCAATCTAGCTGGAGATACCAAAAAAATGAGCGCCAGTAAAGGTACTGGCCTAGATGCCGAGGGCACGGTAAAGGTCTTACCGCCGGAAATTATTCGTTTTTTTATGCTGCGCTATCCTCCCAGCAAGCGGCTTTACTTTGATCCAGAGAACGGTGTATCGCAACTAATTGACGAATTTGCGGAATTGCTGGACAAGCCTTCCAAAACTAAGGAAGAGGAGCTTTTGCTTTATCTTTGTCGCCATAACCTAAATCCGGTAATTAGCAGAGTGCCGTTCTCTCATCTTGTAGCCAGCTACCAGGCGGCGCTAAAGAGCCCCGATAAGACAATTTCGATAATTGAGCGCATTAACCCTGAATATGAAATAGACCAGAACCAAACCATAATCAAAGATGAACTTAAGTACATCGATAACTGGCTAAAAGAGTGGGCTCCTGAAGACGTAAAGTTTGAGCTTGCCGATAAAGTTGACGCCGATCAATTTAGCGATGCGGAAAAAGCCTATTTGGCTGAGTTAGTCGAAGAAATAGTCAATGCTCCAGCCGATGCTGACGGCGAATGGTTTCATAAAGCAGTCTACGGAGTTAAAGAAAGTATGAACCTAAAGCCGGAACAAGT
>CAZVAN010000016.1:18812-25143 GCA_964625245.1 uncultured Candidatus Saccharibacteria bacterium
TACAAAATGCTGAAGTCGGGCGATTACGACATTGCCAAAGTTAAAGCCTGGATGAGCGACCCAAAATACTTCCATCTTAAGCAAGGTCTGGCCATGGCTCATTTTAATGAGGTTGCCAGTGGTGACTCCGTTTTAGTAGTCAACGATAATAAGCCCGGCCGGCCAAATTACATCGGTCCCAACGCCACTATGGAGTGGGGCCTGGCGTATTATCTCAAAAAGCCCATCTTCATTCTTAACGGCGTCAGTAAGGACTCCAACTACTACGAGGAGGTCTATGGTATGAGTACAACGGTTTTGGACGGCGACCTTTCTAAAATAAAAATAGCCTGAGACTCATTCATCTCAAATCTAAACCTACCTCCGTTAAATTAATTAAACGGCTGTTTATAACTGAACAAAAATGTTGACATTGTTATTTTAGGAGGCTAATACTGTTATATAACTTGAGGGGAAAACAAAAATGGCTGAAACGCTAGATGAGACTGAGCAAAGCCGCGCTCTAACCGCGCAGATGAATCGAGTCATGGAAACAGCTGGCTATTTCACCCTAGGCCATTGCGATATTTCTTTCGTCAGTGTGGGGACGAGTGGCTACGATGCTGAGGTATTAGAGATCCATCGTGTTAGAGAGAGTCACAGCACTCAACATGATTGGACGCACCAATTTATTACCAACCAAGACCTTAACCATAATTCAATGACTACGGTAATTGGCCCACCGACTCATATTCCACATCGGACGGCGCATCTGTTTTTCCGAAAGCCGGGGCTAGAAGATGTTGTATTTGAAAGAGAAGAAATTGTAGATACGCAGCAAGAAGATGGCGTTAAACCAAAACCGAGCGTAACTACCACTGACCGAACTTTAGAGGGTAAAGATAGACAGGCTGTAAGGAAAAAACTTGATCAGGTGGAGGGCGTTCTGGGAGCCTTACCCGAAGCGGCTTAAATATAAAATTGGGTCTATAATTAAATCATGAAACAAACGGCGATTTTTGCGGCAGGCTGTTTCTGGGGGGTCCAGTTTTATTTTGATGAAGTTCCCGGGGTGATTGAGACTGAAGCTGGCTACACCGGCGGCCACACTGACAAGCCAACTTATGAGCAAGTTTGTTCGCATACATCCGGTCATGCCGAAGCTGTAAAAATTGATTTTGACCCAGATAGCGTCAGCTATGAAACACTGCTACGCCAATTTTTCCGCATGCACGATCCGACGACACTGAATAGGCAGGGTCCAGATGTTGGCGACCAATATCGCAGCGCTGTTTTTTATACTGATGAGCAACAGAAAAAGGCAGCCCAAAAAATTATTGAAGAACTAAATGGATCAGAGTTTAACGGCAAGATAGTGACCAGCCTGGAGAAGTCTGGCAAATGGTGGCCGGCCGAGGCCTTTCACCAAAAATTTACCGCCCGCACGGGTCACGGCATGTGTCACGTCCCATACGCTCCAATTGGCTGAGCTGTTAGAATATAGGTAATGGATGAGAAAATACGTGTTGCTGTCATGGCCGGTACTACTCGAGCTCAGCGGGAGTCTATTAAAGCCGCCCGCTATGTGTTTGAGTTCGGCAAGCAGATTCCTGAAATAGACGTAGTCTTTGTCGATCCGCTTGATTTTAATTTTCCGGGCGACGGAAACGACCCGGAAGGCAAAGACCCACGCTACACCAAAATAACGGAGCTGGCCGATGCTTTTTTCATAATTACGCCGGAATATAACCACAGCTTTCCAGGCAGCCTCAAGCGGATGCTCGATAGTGAACTTAAAAACTATGTCCATAAACCGGTGGCGCTTGGTGGTGTTAGTAACGGCGGCTGGGGCGGGGTGCGGGCTGTTGAAGCCCTAGTTACTTCAGTCCGTGAAATGGGACTTGCGGTAACTTTTACGAGTGTTTATTTTCCCAAAGTTCAGGATCTATTCAATGAAGACGGCAGTCTCAAAGAAGAAAATCGCGAGCGTTACGAGCGTAATTTAACCTCGGCTTATAACGAGTTAATCTGGATGGCCAAGGCGTTAAAGTGGGGCAGGGAGAACCTGTCGTCTAACTAATGAGTCTTGAGATTAGCGATAAGGAATTTGAAGACATTGTTGGCGATGCCATCGATAAAATACCAAAACCCTACCAGCAGAGGCTTAATAACGTAGCATTTTTAATCGAAGATGATCCCACGCCGGAGCAACGCGTTAAACTAAATCTTTATCCAAACGAAACTCTATTCGGGTTATACGAAGGGGTACCACTGCCGCAACGTGGCGGCGCTATGAAACTGCTGCCGGATAAAATAACCATTTTTAAAAATCCGCTGCTGAGTGTTAGTCAGAGTTCTGCCGATCTTGCCAACAAGGTAGGTCACACTGTTTGGCACGAAGTCGCCCATTACTACGGGCTAGACCACAGCCGCATCCACGAGCTTGATAGCAAACGCGACAATGGCAGCTAGCAGCACCTCATTTATAAATTGCTACTTAAGTCGCTAGACGATAAACTATGTTTAATCGATTAAAGAAAGGGTAGACCGGATGTTCAAATTGAGCTCCTATGGTTTTGGTGGTCGTTCAATAAGCTACACCAAACTGCGCCGACTTAATCTCTTAGCAGCAGCGCTCTTTGGCCTTCAAGCCGTACTAATCCTGGTTCTGAGTAGTGCGTCAAGGGGAGTAAAGGGCATAAATATAAGTTTTTTGTCACATGATTTGCTGGCCACTCAGACAGCCGGTCAACCGGTATTGGTCCAAGCCACCAGACACTTGTTTGATATCAACCTCGCCTACGTTGTAGCGGCCTTTTTATTCATAGGTATGGCATCCAGCCTACTGCTAGCTACGCATTACCGTAAAGAATATGAAAGCGACCTGAAACGTAAAACTGTCAGGGCTCGCTGGATTGAGTACAGCTTAATTCTCGGGACCGTGATGATAGCTATTGCGCTGGTATCCGGCGTCTTTGATTTGTCGCTGTTGCTGATGATTCTTGGGTCAACGGTCTTTATGGGGCTCCTCGCTCTGGTCACCGAGGCCAACACTCAGGCCACCAAAAAAGTAAACTGGCTTAGCTACTGGCTTGGTTTGGGTGCCGGCGTTCTGCCGTGGCTCATCGTAATTGTCTATCTTTGGGGGGCCCATGCCTTTGACGGCGGTGTAGCCACCTACGTCTACTGGGTAATAATAAGTATGATTCTGCTGTTCGCTAGCCTGGTTATTAACCGTGGATTTCAATATAAGAAACTTGGCCACTGGGAAAATTATCTTTTTGGCGAGCGGATGTATATTGTGCTGATGTTTATAGCTGCTACAGCTTTAGCTTGGCAACTCTTTTTCGGCACCCTCCGCGGTTGAGAAAAGACTTCAGTAATTGTTGTAAATAAATCTTGTGTAGCTATTGTGCTTATGTTAAGCTGCGGTTAACAAGGTATAACTGACAACTTATGCAGCCAAATCATTTTGATCCCACCCCAACTGATGGCCCGCCAAAGGTGCCGACAGATTCGCCTACCTTTCCTGCTAACAGCTCCGATATTGTGGGTCAGCCTGTAAAACTCACTCCAGCTATAGAAAATCCACTCCTTCTTGAAGCCAAACAGCCAGACATGCCCGTACCAGTGGTAAGGGTTCTTAGCGTGCGCGGCGTAGAATACGGCATGATGACCATAGCCCTATGGATTAGCGCCTCAACTTTAGCGTGGGTGGTACTAAATATGCTCAACGGCAGCAAAGGCTTTAATTATTTGGTTGTACCAACCTCAGCTCTAGTAGTCTGTGTGCCTATTTTTGGGCTGTTATTCTTGCGTCTTAAGCGTGCCGAGATGGCAAATCCAGACTTAAGGCTTGACCCGTCCAAGCGGCGATGGTCGCAGACTACCCAAATGCTGGCCTACCTGGCTTGCTTAATAAACCTAATCTTTTTTGTATATATGGTTCTGCAACACTTCAGTGCCGATAAACCAAAACCCATTAGCAAAGCAATCGTTAATCTAGTTGTGATATTGGCTATTGCGGGCGGCATCTTAGCCTACTACTGGCTCGATGAACATCGCTTGCGGAAGGCCTAGGGCCTAGTAAGGGCAAAATGATGAGGAGATACTACATCGGACTTGCCATCATAATGACACTCGTTCTGGGCTCTTTTGTCTATGCTATTTCTCAGGCCGGCGACGCTAAAACCGACAAAAAAACGTTAGATAAAATGACGGAAATATCCTCTAAGCTCGATACTTACATATATAGCAATGACTATAATATCCCCACGAGTCTTGAATTGGCTGGCGTCAAGGACGTGCCAAGTACGATTACCTATCAAAGACTAGGCGGTGGCACATATAAAGTTTGTGCCACCTATAGGACTGCTAGTAATACTTTTGATGCTGGCTGGTTCTCGTTATTGGGCGGGTCATTATTTGGCCAATCCGGTGGCGTTGAGCCGGCGCTTACATCGGATAACAGTTACTTAGACAGTTCAAGATTTACTTATAATCACAAAAAGGGGCAGACCTGCCAAACAGTTAAACCCCTAAACCCTGGAACCAGCTATAGCGGAGACACTAACGCTACCAGCGCCGCTGCCAATCGGGGAGTATACGTAAATTGCAGTATTTACAGTGAATCATATGGGGGCAAGCGTACTGCCAAGATAAAGTCAATCGATACAGCCAACCACATCATTTATCTAGACACGGCCTACATTCAGAATTACCAGCAGGGAGACGGTTACGTATCAAATCCTTCCGAGATATCTTCTATTTCCTACAATGAAAATACCAGTTTTTATGACATGTCATGTTCGAAAATCGATGACTCAAATATTACGGCGGGTCAAAAAGCCGACTTTTATGTGAATTCTCAGGACGACACTTCTACGGGTAGAGTCGAGGTCATATCTACTTTACCTGTGTAATTCTGCAATCGAATTTAGTCCACAAAACCAACAGCTTACCAGCGACCAACTGCTACAATGGTAGCTAATGGCATATGAGAGAAAAGCCCCATACAAACCGGGGCAGACGGCGGCCTTTAAGTTAAGCCGCAGTAAAATTGACCTGTTCATGCAGTGTCCGCGCTGTTTTTGGTTAGAGGCACGTAAAGAAATTAAGCGACCATCCAGTCCGCCTTTTTTAATCAACACAGCGATTGATACTCTTTTGAAGATTGAGTTTGATACTTATCGAGCCAAAAGCGAGCAGCATCCATGGCAAATAGAATTTAAAGTGAATGCTAAACCGTTCGCTCATGATGACATGGATCGCTGGCGTGACGCTCTAAGGCGTGGTGTTCGTGTATTGCACAAGCCAACCAACCTTCTAATAACTGGCGGGGTGGACGATGTGTGGGTTAATTCCAAAGGTGAGCTCATTGTCGTGGATTATAAAGCTACAGCCAAAACTGGAGAGATTGAAGATTTAGGGCCAGAGGGCACGTGGCATGATATGTACCGACGACAGATGGAAGTCTACCAGTGGCTCCTACGCGGTGAAGGCCACAAAGTCAGTGACACGGGATACTTCGTTTACGCCAACGGCATTGCCGCGGCGGATGGGTTTTTTAATAAGGTAGAATTCCGCACCAATGTTTTTCCCTACAGGGGTAGCGATGAATGGATAGAGCCAACATTGGTTAAAATTAAAGAATGCCTGGAGAGCGATGATATACCGCCAGTGGGGAAGAAAGTCATGGATCAAACTAAACCCTGCGAGTACTGCACCTACGCCCGCGACCGCACAGAACTTACCCTAAAAGCTCTCCAAAAACGGAAAAAATAATGCAAGTGAATCCTATAGAGCTTGAAGTTAACGGCCAAAACCTTAGGGGAAATCTCTACAAGGCAGAGGACCCGAAGCCTCTTGCGTTTCTTTTTCTTCATGGTTGGACGGGTATGCCGAATGAGGATGCCGCTAAAATCATGGCCCAAAACGGCTTTACATGTATGACTTTCAGTTTGAGCGGTCACAACAATAGCGATGGGAAAATTGAAGAACAAACCCGTCAGAAATCATTTCAAGAGGTAATCGCCGCCTATAATTTTTTAAAAACTAAACTACTTAGTAATTCAAGAATCGGCGTGGTCGGTACCAGCTACGGCAGTTATCTGGCTGCAGTACTGAGTTCAGAGGTCGAAGTGTCGTGTATGTCGCTCAGAGTGCCCGCTAATTATCGAGACGAGCTCTTTGATGAACTGCAGATAGGCCAAGGCGCTGATAACCCGGAAGTTGTGCAGTGGCGAAAACTTAAATTGGACTTTAATGAAACCAGCGCACTTAGGGCGGTCCATTCATTCAACGGCCCAATCCAGATCATCGAGGCAGGTGATGATGATCGTGTCTCCCATCA
>CAZVAN010000017.1:0-1720 GCA_964625245.1 uncultured Candidatus Saccharibacteria bacterium
TGGAGTGGGTAAATTATTTCTACGCCGACTATGCCATTCATGGCAACTATTGGCGGCCTCTCAGCTACTTTGGTAACGTCAATAGTTCACACGGCTGCGTCGGTGTAGTCAATTCTGATGCGCAGTGGATTTATGACTGGGCGCCAATTGGCACGCCAGTCATAGTCCACGACTAGCTTCGTAGAGTAATTATCCGAACAGGTAATCTAGTCACTCAATAATTCTTCAACCGCTACATCAAATATGTCTTGCGACACTTGCCTGTGTAGGTCTCTCGAACTCTCATAGTTAATATCCATCACGGTTTCTTGTTCGATAAGGTTATCACCTATTCGTAAGATGGCAGCGGACGGAACATTAAAATGGTTCGAAACCGCAAAGACTGTTGATGCTTCCATCTCAACGCCAGAATAGCCCTGTTTTGACCAGTTCAATACATCTTCCCAAGTTTCACCCGCCATTGCCTGGTGTGTTACGGTTGAGCCTCTATGTACCGTGTATTTTTTGGAGAGTTTAGCCGCAACCCTACCGCTCATCGACACGTCAGCCAGATGCCTGCCCTTACTATCGGGCTGATATGAACGTGCCGAGCTTTCATCACCGTGGCTCCATTCAGGAATAATTATCTCCAGGCTAGAGGCGCCTTTTTTCAAGCCACCGCAACTACCGAGTAAAATGTTCTTTTTGCTACCAAATATGCTGGCAAGATGAACATATTCGCTTAGCATTGTTCCGCCGTAAGCTATCGTAAACCAATAATTTTTATCTTGTACTTCAAAGGCTAGAACTGGCTCAAAGTATTCATCCCCAATTTTGCCTAGTTTATATTTATAGCCCTGCCTTTTCAGAGATTCCTCTAGTTGTTGATACGGGAATTTTCTAAATGTGCCGTAAATTAAAAAGCCATCGACCGTATAATCCGTTGGCAATTGTAAATGTTTACGATAGTCGGCTGCCGTGAATTGTCTGTACATAGTTACTAAATAATACCAAAGGTTGCTAGAATAACTCCTATGGCCTCTCTTCAAATCGGGATTGTCGGGTTGCCGAATGTTGGCAAGTCTACCTTATTTAACGCGCTGACAGACGCTAATGCTCTAGCGGCTAACTATCCTTTTGCCACCATTGAACCGAACACTGGAATTGTCCCAATCCCCGACTCCAGACTCGATAAGTTAGCGGAAATTTATAAAACTAATAAGATTGTTCCAGCCACAGTGACCTTCGTGGATATTGCCGGGTTGGTAGCCGGCGCCAGCCAGGGCGAAGGCTTGGGCAACCAATTTCTATCACACATCCGAAGCACCAACGCTATCGTCCAGGTGGTGCGGGCATTTGACGACAGCAATATCCTAAACAGCGGCACTAACCCAAAAAACGACATAGAAATTATCAATACTGAGTTGATTTTAGCCGACCTGCAAACCGTAGCTAACCGCCTGCCGCGCCTAGAAAAAGAAGTCAAAGCCGACCCTAAACTTAAACCGGTTCTAGAGCTGGTCGAGCGCGTCAAAGCCGGGCTGGACGCGGGCAAGCTGGCCGGTGGGTTTTTAACAGAGGAAGAACGCGCCGATATCGCCGACTTGCAGCTGCTCAGCGCCAAGCCGTTTATCATCGTTTATAACTTAAGCGAAGGGCAACTTACTGATGATAAATTGAAAGCTGATCTATCAGCCATTGTGTCGCCTGCCCCAACCATTTTTTTAAGCGCTAAATTAGA